>JBNJGH010000136.1:3438-8294 GCA_051747585.1 Candidatus Rifleibacteriota bacterium | reverse complement strand
CCCGGGCCGGTTAGAATTGCCGCCGACGGCGAAAGCCAATCAGAGCTGGAAATTGCCGCCATACGTGTCGCCCATGGAAAACTGGTAACCGACTTTGACATGCTCATGAATCTGCGCTTTTCCAGCGAGATTACTACCACTTCAAACGAAGCCGGTAAGGCTTTTGAAACCGCCGGAATCGACTTTGAGGATTCCGGCAGTCGCTGGAAAAACATAGAAGGCTATCAATCAGACAGCATTCCCTCTTATGTTTACAAGGTCAAAACCAGAAGGCTACTTCCCGGTCAGGGTAAAAATTATTATGGAACAGCTTTTGTAAGTTCAGGCAATCAGAAACTTTCTATTCCGCTCATGCTTGACGTTGAGCTGATTAAAGGGCAAAGCCGTGCCTGGGAAATAGAACTTGAACGCTGCCGCTTTATAATTGGTAAATTGCCTCCTAAACATCGCGACCGACTGCTGGCAATGGTAAATAAAAAAGCAAGGTTTCTTGGCTCTGCAGGGCTTTATCATTTGCGCAAAGATATCTGGGCCATGGGCCAGACTTTATGGGAAGCCGAGGGGCTTTCCGGCTACGAAAGCGTCGAAAAATGGGCCGGCTATATCGAAAATACGCTCAATGTTTCGCAATGGGCAGGTAGAATGGCCTTTGAAGTTCTGCTTACCTACAAATACAAAATGGGCATTTTCATGGCAATGGCCGTCGGGGAAGTTTATGACCTGACCTTATCGGCGGTTCAAGCCTATGACAGCGGCAAAAGCTTTGACCAATGGCTCGAAGAGTCTTTCTGGGAAAGCATGAAAGATCTGGTAATCAATATGGGTGCAGCCGCCCTGGACCCGGATAAATTCGTAGCAAAATTCGGAAACAACAAAAAAGTATTGGCCATAGCCTATTCGGTGCAGTTCGGCTACCACTTCATTGCCAACATGAGCGTAAGAGACCAGTCGGTAATTGAAGCAGCTAAAAATGCGGGGTTCACCGTAGCAGCCGCCGCCGCTTTGAGATTTCTGGCAGGAAAAGTTGCTGTTCTGGCGAAGAAAAAAGGTCTCAAACTCAATAACGTCGATGATTCGATCGATGATGCCGCCGAACGGGGTTGGAAAAACGCCAAAAAGAAAGTCGGCGATTTTGACGATGCGGTCAAATCAGGCAATCCAAGAGCAATTAAAAAGAAAATGATGGATATTCAAAAAGACAAGTTTGCTCTTAAAGAGATCAATAAATGGCCAGATGATCTTAAACGAAAATATAACCAGGAAATAGGCAAGCTCTACGGCTCGGTCGATAAAAGAGTTAAAAAGAAAATCATTCAAGATCTTAAAAAACAGGGCTATGATGTTTCCAATAAAAATATAAAAATGACCAATGCCACCAACAAAAGCAACAATGTTAAAGTTGGCTCTGACCGTGATGTTTCAGTTGAATACAGCTTTATAGATAAAAACGGAAAAACGGTTCAAGTCGAATACCCCAGAGAAAAGCTTCGTGACATTTATGGCCGCGAGTTCTATCGCTCAGTGGGTCACAAGAACGCCAAAGACATGATGCCCGACGAGCTCATGGATAAATATGACCAATACGCACTGGACAGTCGCGATGCCGAGGCTTATGGAATGAAGCGGATGAATTACGAAAACGGTAAAATGGAGAACCCCGATTTCGATAAGGTAATTAAAAAAGGTGCAACACCGCAGAAACTTGCTGATGCTGACCAGATCGGCATGACCGCTTCCTACAAAGGCAAAGAATGGTTTAACCGCGCCGCAGACGCCACGAAAAGCGGCAACCGCATCGAAGCCGAATCGTTCAAAATGGAAGGCATGAGTCAGCTGGTCAAGCAATACAAAAACATTTACAAACCACGCCGCAACCTGGTTGACTACTACACCCCCGGCCGCGCGGGTAAAAACATAATGGCAGATGACAGCAATCTGAATAAGCTTATGGGCCTTATGGACAAAGCGGTCAAACTTGAGAAGTCGCCTTCATACGTTGAAGGGCTGGTAAAAAAAAGCGGATTTGCGTCATTAAATGAATTTGCCGATGCCTTTGGCTCAAGAATTTCGGCATTGAACTCAATCATGAAATAAGGGGACCGGGCAATGGATTTTAGACAGGCCGAAGAAAAATTTAAAGTTCTCAAACTTGCCTGGGTTAACGGTGCAATAAACCGGGAAGATTTACAAAATGCTGTAGATACCGAGCTAAGCGTAACAGATGAAAACAACAATATCTGGAAATTAGACGAAGACAGCGAGAACTGGCTCAAATACGACGAAGGAACTGAAAGCTGGATCGAGCAACAGCCCCCGGGTATTTCACAACCTGCTTATGAAGAACCGCAGGAAGTAAAAGTAAAAATAGAGCCCCCTGCTGCGCCTGAAGTTCCAGACGAAATTTATCGCGACTGGAAAAGTAAAATTTCACAAGAATCCAGCCCAACTGACCAGGCAGAAAAACCTGAAACTACTGTCGAAAATTTTAAATCATGCCAGAATTGTGGCAAAGCAAACAAAGCAGACGCGAAGTTTTGCACCAACTGTGGCGAAACACTGACTTCGACAAAATTTTGCACTCAGTGCGGCCGCAGACTGAAACCTGAAAACAAGTTCTGCCCCGGCTGCGGCAAACAACTATAAGAACTAAGTAATTATCTATTTAGTGGTATTAGTAAGTTTAAGACATTTTTGTTTTTTTATAAAACTTGTAATTTCAGAATATCAAAGATTGCTTCGCTTTGCTCGCAATGACGGTCCCAATTGTCATTGCGAGGAGCGTAGCGACGAAGCAATCTAAATGTCTTGGTACGGTTTCTACAAAAGAATGGATAATTACTGATAAGAGCTTGATTAAAGATCTCCGGCGTCTTCGAGCATCTTTTTGTGTTCTGCGCTCTGATCAATTATCTGATCGAGTTCTTTATGAATTTTTTTGCCATCATAGCCAATAATACTGGCTGCTTCAGAAACCTTGGCCTTTTGCTTTAATTTTTCAGTCTTAGTCATAGGCTTGACAGGCTTTTTATCTTCGACTTTGGTTTGTTTTTCTTTTGCCGGCTCACTACCGCCGCAACCGGTAATTACCAAAGCAGCAAGACATAGCAATAAAAGTTTTTTCATTTTTCCCTCCCTGTTTTATAGGGCTACCGTACCAGTATAACAGAAAACTACCCACAAACGCGAAATTACCAGATTGGGACAGCAATTCTCGGTCAACGGTTATCAGTTCGTTTCAGGTAAGAAATTGATTTACTGGCCTTCTAAGGTTTTTCATCGCAAATTCTTAGTATATTGTAACCACAGAGCCCGCAGAGCTTCACAGAGAATCTTTTTCAGCCTTTGTTTCTGCCGTCAAATTATTAGTCAGAAAAACACCAGTGCTTTTCTGACTAATAATTTGACGGCAGAAAAGCCGTGCGGTGAAACCGCCGGCTGATTGTCCAAAGGACAATCCACGGCTGAAAAAGATTAAGAAATCAGCTCCGTGATCTCGGTGATCTCTGTGGTGAAAATTCAATATTTGACAGAAAAAAATAGAACCAAAACATTTGGAAACCAGCTAATAACAGCTCACTGAGAATTGCTGAGATTTGGAATTTTTGTCGGGGTCGCTATCGGAATTGAGAAAAACCGACAGCGATTTCGCCGTCGCAAAAGCTATGGCGGACAAGCGAGCACGATCTAGATTGCTTCGTCGTTTCACTCCTCGCAATGACGCTATTAAAAGGCTTGGTGTGAGGTATATTCTTTTCTGGAACTATAGTTTAACAAATGTGGGTTTTACAGGTATACTTAAAAAAATGGGGAATAACTTGATAAAAAGATTAAAAATATTCGCGATTCTGTACATAGTCTTGGTAGTGTCTTCGAGCCTGGTTTTTGCAGAAGCTGATCCTGCCAACATATATTTACAGAAACAGTTATCGGTTATAAGTAAATTTGACTATCTCCAGAACAACCAAACCTCTGCAATAACACCGGTGATACGAAATTTTATAAGCATTAACCTCAGCAGTCAAAAGAATCAAACTTCAGAACAAAAAGGAAAAAGCCTTGAAAATTTCTTAAAAGCGGCTTTCCTGGCTGAATATACCGGTGATAAAAAGCCAATTCTAAAAGTTCTTGAGTTAAGTGGTAAATTTGCCTACAAGTTGTCCACAAAACAGAATCAAGCTCAAATTTTAAAGCCTTTTACTCACCATCTTAAAGAAGCGATACGCATAAATAAAAGGCGTTCGGGATATTATGCAGGCCTTTCAAACCGTGAAACAAAAGGCCTTTCCAAGCTATTTACTACCTTTGAATATTGCCTTTTGCCAGTTTCCAATATTTTTGACAAATGGGCCCGACATTACTGGAAAAAGGGAATTCCAGTCTTAAAGAATGACTTTGTTTCGATGAAAAACATACCCGACAAAGCTGCTCCACTGTCGAAAACCGGAAGTCTTAATTCCACGGGTAAAAGTTACTTTAAAAAAGTTTTAAAAACTTATCAATCTAATGTCTTAAAAGCTGCAGCTGAAAAAGATTTTATAAAAGTTCAACTCGAATCTATAAAAGCCTTAAGCGCTCTGAGAAAATTACAGAATTATCAGAACTGCAACCTGAGCATGAGCATTCATTTTATTGAATCTATTGGTCTGGCAGCCAGAAACGCAGACATTTACAGCCAGAAATTCAATCATGAAAGCGACAATTTTTACCGCGCGTTTATTATTTCCCAGGCTGTCGGAATTAGATTTTTCTCACTCATTGATTTAAAAGCACAAAAGTTTCACCGCCAGAACATAGGAATAATTACTAACGACTTGCCGGCTATCCCATTTCCATAAAACTGAGAATAACTGAGAATT
>JBNJGH010000136.1:0-3338 GCA_051747585.1 Candidatus Rifleibacteriota bacterium | reverse complement strand
GCCTGCGCCTGGCTTTTGAATTGCGATCAAAAAATATGATTTTTAATTAGTATTTTTGATCATTTTGGTTAATTTCATAATAGAGGGTGTTAAGTTTTTGGGGAGGACAGATTCATCATGTCTATTTTAAAAATTATGCCGATTAAATATGGTCTCTGGGCCTTTGGTTTTATGGTAATCTATTTTATTTTTCTTTCTCTTATTCCCGGACGGGATCTGACTAAAACTGCTGTTTCGCCTTCAGTGACAATAATTAGCGAGCAAGCTTTAGTTGCGGGCATGACAAGCGCAGATGTAGAAAAACTATTTGGAAAACCCGAACAGGTAGTCTGGAAATATGGCAATTCAACAATTGAATTTAAATTTGATAAAGTAAGCGAATGGTCAGATCCTGACGCAAGGTTCAAAATACGGCAAAAGACTTTATATTAAATCATTATAACAGCTTTAAAGGGTTAACTTTGTAAGCGAATTTTTATTCTTACTTTTTCTTTTATCGACCGGCGCAATAGCGAAAAGAAGTGCTGCAATGCTTTTTGTGCTTCGGCACGCGCAGCAAGCCATACCAGTTCATTATTGGCAGCAAGCAACACTTCATTTTTCAGTTCCATTTTTGCTTTTCTGGTCAGCTCTTTAACATCAGGGCCGATAAAAGGGACCCATGAGCCACTTTC
Source organism: Candidatus Rifleibacteriota bacterium (assembly GCA_051747585.1). Lineage (GTDB taxonomy): Bacteria > Muiribacteriota > Ozemobacteria > Ozemobacterales > Ozemobacteraceae > DYKG01. The sequence goes on along the minus strand of JBNJGH010000136.1, from coordinate 2,664 downwards.
CTTAATTTTAATTTTTTCGGGATCACTCTGCACCACGACCATATCAGCATCGATCTCTACCGGCGGGCAGACAATATTAAGTTCTTTATGAACAGGGTCATAATAAAAATCATCTATATTTATTTTATCAACCGGAACAAAAAACTGCACTTTATTGCCCATTACCTTCATATTCATTTCGGCCGAGCCCGCAGGCAACCAGTCGTTTAAAATCCGTTTATTGTCTTCTTTATCAAGCTCAACATCAACATTCTGGGTAAAAACCACCAGCTTACGAGTTCGATCGGTATCACCCAGCATTTGCGAATATATATTTTCTGCCTTTATTTCAGTTTTCAGGCAGGCTTTCAAAGCATCCATGCCTTTGGCTACCGTTTGCTGCAGAATTTGCCCCCCACCTTTGGCACCTTTCTGCGCCAGATAAAGCGGATAAACCCAGATTGCCGAAACACTGAAAACTACCACAAAGGCAAGAGCCCAGATAAAATGAATCCAAACAGAACTTCTATGACTGTTCTTTTTCTCTCCTACCTCAGAAACAGAATTCTTTTTATCAGCCGATTCAAGCGAAGCATTTTCGCCATTTATCAGGTCTTTATTATCTTTTTCAGTCATAAAATCACCTTTTAACCATTACGCACCAGGAAATTATATTATTCATTTAAACTTTTATTAATTTCCAGGGTATTTATTCATTACAATAGCATTTTTTTTCTTAATAAATTATATTTAGTTAAAAGCTACAGGATAAGGAGTAGATTTTGCACAAGAAACATAGAATTTTATCCTTGATAATATCCATCTCTATTCTGATTTTTGTCGCAACTGGCGCAGACTGCCGAACCCGAAGAATTGGCTCGCCAGACGATATCGAAAGTATCAAATTCTTAAGCGCAAATAATATTCCCCTGAAGTTGATAGTGGCCTATGTCCAGGGCGGAAATGACGATTTTGTCATGGATATAATTAATCTTGTTAAAGAAATCCATGAGAATGACAAGTTTACCGGGAAAAATCCCTTTAAAGTGCATATTGTCCCAGGTCCCAAAGCCAGCAAAAATGATTTTGCCGAATTGAGAGAAAGAATTTCCGACAAAATTCTAAAACAACATGTCAAATTTAACCAGGATTATGTCACCAACGATGTTTGGATGCAAGACTGGGGCGAAGTCGGGGTTGTAAAATTGAAAACCGATCCCAAAGCACAGCTTCTGGTTTTTGACTCTAACCGAGGTCGAAGAAACAGCAAATTGCCCAAACTACTTTCAAAGTTCTGGAACAGCTATTACCTGAAAAACCCTTCTCATAAAAAATCCACCGGAGACTATGGTGGCAACATCGAGGCAACGCCAGACAACATACTTGTTGTCGGCAATACTTCAACCAAAGCTCTGAGAAAGTTTTTAAACACCCATGGCTACAAAGACAGAATGGTTATAGTAGAAACAGACTGGCTTAAAATTGGCCATTGCGATGAATATATTTCTATTGCTCCAAATCCCAAATCGAAAACCGGATATACAATAATAAGAGCCAATCCAAGGTTGGCACTAAAGCTTATAAAAGATTCAAGCAAAGAAGAGCTTGAGAAGATATCTCACAAAGATTACCGGGAAAAATTATTAGCAGTAAAAGACTACTTAACCAGAAAGGCAAGACCTTTGAGCTCAATTTCTGAAAACAGAGATAACCGGCAGATAACCCTTGCTGATATTGTATCCTGCATAGATAACCAGGGGAACATCCCCGAAAAGTATGTTTCAATGCGTCTGGGTGTCAAAAAAGAAACAAATATTTCCAAAGAAGTTAAAGAATTTATTTCAATCAATCTTGCCCTTGCAACTGTAATTGACACCAACATTGAAAATCTTAAAAAGAAAATTGCAAGTGTAAATAAAGCCCCGCTGGAAAAACAGTCATTTGTCTCCTATCCGGTTCTTTATCACACCAAAGGCGGAAAACATATTGCTTTTGTTCCTGGAACTGTTAATCAGCTGATTCTAAACAAACACCTTGTAATACCAGATCCGCTGATAAAATCCTTCAGGGAAAATATAAGTAAAACTACCAAAAAGCTTGGTTTAAAAGCACATTTTATAAACAATATGCCCTATCATTTACTCGACGGAGAGATACACTGCGGCACTAATGTCTTCAGGCATCCGAACAAATACTTTGTAAAACCCAGATGATATTTTATTAAAAGCCCGGCTCAGAATTGAGCCGGGCTTTTTTTATTGCCCACAATATAAGAAAGCCTTCGGACTCCATTAAGGCAGGGTTGGTGCTGGCCAAAGTTAGGCGGTTAATGCTACCGGTTTTACCCCTGGACCTCATGAGCCGAAGGCTTTGAGAGCGGGAAACGAGGCTCGAACTCGCGACCCTCAGCTTGGGAAGCTGATGCTCTACCAACTGAGCTATTCCCGCTTTATATATGCTCTAGACTACCAGATTTACCGCTCAATTTCAATACTTACAGCAAATACTAACAATTCTCGTTCAAGTATTATCAGATAGCTTTAAACAACTGTAATTTCATTACTTTTAGACAAATAATGAAATTAAACCAGTAGAGTAGGTCCCGACGAGAGGGTTTTACCCCGCCTCGTCGTTTCCCCTCATCGAACCGGACGTGCAGATTTCCCGCATCCGGCTCTCCTGCTG
>JBNJGH010000135.1:0-8321 GCA_051747585.1 Candidatus Rifleibacteriota bacterium | reverse complement strand
CCGTCATAAGCAGCGACAGGGTTAAAATTCAGGAGGAAAAGTATGGCTCGAATAGCAGGTGTAGATCTGCCCCGTAATAAAAGAGTTGAAGCAGCTCTTCCATATATCTACGGGATCGGATTAACAACTTCACAGCGAATTCTTGAAACAACCAAAATCAATCCTGACACCAGGGTTAAAGATTTAACCGAAGAAGAAATTACTCAGATCAAAAGAGTAATTGAAAGTACTCACAGGGTTGAAGGTGATCTTAGACGTGAAGTATCCATGAATGTTAAAAGACTCATGGAGATAGGTTGTTATCGTGGCTACAGGCACAGACGTGGTCTGCCGCTTCGTGGCCAAAGAACTAAGACTAACGCTCGCACTCGTAAGGGAGCGAAAAAAGCCATTAGAAAAAGATAAGTAATTATATTTTCTAACGGATGTAAACTGATTTGAATTAAGGAGCATAAAATGGCTAAATCAGGAAGTAAGTCCAGAGTGCGCACCAAAAGACGAGAGAAGAAAATCGTTGCCAAAGGACAGGCGCACATTCAATCAACTTTCAATAATGTTATTGTAACAATAACCGACATGAACGGTAACGTTCTTTGTTGGTCTTCTTCTGGTTCCAACAATTTTCGTGGATCCAGAAAATCTACCCCGTATGCCGCTCAGGTTTCTGCCGAACTCACTGCTAAAAAATCACACGAATTTGGCATGAAAGAAATCGAAGTATATGTTGCAGGCCCCGGAATGAGTCGTGAATCCGCTATCCGTGCTTTACAGAACAATGGATTACAGGTAACCGCGATTAAAGATGTTTCAGGAATCCCGCACAATGGTTGTCGCCCACCTAAGCGACGCCGAGTATGATGGAGGTATACAATGGCTAGATATACAGGTTCAGTTTGTAGATTATGTCGCCGTGAAGGCGAACAGCTTTTCCTCAAAGGTGCCCGCTGCTACACCGAAAAATGTTCTTTTAAACGCCGCCCGGGGTTTCCTGGTATTCACGGTAATAAAAGAATGAGAAGAAAGCAGACTGGTTACGAAATTCAGTTGCGTGCCAAACAAAAAGTTAGAAGAACTTATGGTATTCTCGAATCTCAGTTTCGCAAATACTATGAAATCGCTAACCAGAAAGATGGCAACACTGGAGTTAACCTGCTGCATCAGTTAGAAACCAGACTCGATAACGTGGTTTATCGCATGGGATTCGGCATTTCAAGACCTCAGGCCCGTATGTGGGTTACTCAGGGACATTTCTCTATTAATGGTCGCAAATGTAATATCCCCAGTTATCAGCTCAGACCAGGCGATGAAATAAAACTCAGCGAAAAAAGTAAAGTTCGCAATCAGGTCAAAGACATCATGGAAATTTCTACCGGAAGACAAGAATCTTCCTGGCTTGAAGTTGACCAGGAGAATCTCAAAGGTAAATTCGTTAAATTACCTGAACGAGAGCAGTTAGATTCTAAGATTGAAGAACACCTGATCGTAGAGTTCTACTCTCGCTAAGCTTGAAGGAGGCTTTTTAAGCGTGATTGAAATAAATCGACCCAAAATAAAATATTCTGAAGGCGAATCTCCGAATCATGGCATCATTACTCTTGAGCCATTAGAAAGAGGTTATGGCCAGACTTTAGGTAACGCTTTCCGCAGGGTACTTCTTGCTTCACTGCCTGGTTCTTCTGTTTGTGCTGTTAAAATTGATGGCATACTTCATGAATTCTGCAGTATTCCAGGAGTGGTAGAAGACGTTACCGCTATTATACTTAATCTAAAAAAACTTGTGGTAAATCTTGCTTCTGAAGAGCCCTTGACTCTAAGGTTGGAAGTTAAAGGTCCCGCAGATGTAACCGCTGCTGATATTCAGTCTCACCCTGATCTGCAGATCATCGATAAAGATGTTCATATTGCTCAGGTAAGTGGCGATATTACTCTTGGTATGGATATCACTTTCCGCAGAGGTCGTGGTTATGTTCTGGCTGAAGACCAGGAAGAGCTTGAAGAAGCAATCGGAACTATTCTGGTTGATTCGCAGTTTTCACCGGTGACCAAAGTTCAGTATAGTGTTGAAGATGCTCGTGTTGGTCAGGAAATCAACTACGATAAACTCAATCTCCACATCTGGACAAACGGTAGCATGCAACCCGCAGAATCTGTTGAGCTTGCAGCTAAATTCCTAAAAGCGCACGTTGATTTGTTCCAGACCCTCGAAGAAGAAGTGGTAGAACAAGAAAGCCTGCCAACTCATAACGAAGAACTGGTTATGGTTTCTCAACAGAAACCTGAAGCGCCTCAGAAGGGTCACCTAGATATTCTTATCAAAGATCTGGAATTCTCAGTTCGATCTAGAAACTGTCTCAAAAAAGCCGGCATCCAGACATTGGGTGAGCTTGTTGACAAGAAAGTTTCTGAACTGCTTGAAATTAAGAACTTTGGTAAAAAATCACTTAAGGAAGTTCGGGAAAAACTGGGGCAGTTCAACCTCGGTCTTCCTGATGACGATACCGCCGGAGGTAGTGAAGAATGAGACATCTCAAAATAGGAAGAAAGTTTGGAAGAGAGTCGCACCAGAGAAAAGCTCTGTTTCGCTCACTGTGCACTTCTCTTGTTCAATATGAAAAAATTCAGACAACTATGCATAAAGCTAAAGATCTGCGCCGGGAAATTGAAAAAGCAGTTTCCCTCGCGAAAAAAGTTCATACCATTAAGGGTGAAACCGAACAACAGACCAGATCTTTAAAAACCAGCAAAAGAACATTGCTCGAAGGCTTTTTCCATGGTTGTAACGATCGTGAAATCAAGGGCAGAAACAATATTAAAAAGTTTCTATCTCATCTGACTAAAGAAGATAGAGAAGCAACTGAAAAATATATTGCTGACCCCGAAAAAAATCCGAAACCAGAATTCATCGTAGATTATATTCCTGCAACCTGCACTCGCAACGTAAAGGGTAAAGATGGCAAGGAACTTACTAAAGAACGTAAAAATGCTCAGAGAATTCTTCGGGTTGAAGGCACCGTAAACAAGCTTATCAACAAAATAGCTCCAAGGTTCAAAGACGTATCCGGTGGCTATACAAGAATTTATAAGCTTGGCGTTCGCCGTGGCGATAGCGCTGAAATGGCAATCATAGAATTCACCAAATAACTGGTAAATTGCAATGATTCGTTTCGACCGGGTTTCATTCCGGTACAACGAGAAACAAGAAACCTCCTTTGAAATCAGGGAGGTTTCTTTTTCTTGTGCCGGAAATAAAATTTATGGTTTTATTGGCGGTAACGGCAGTGGCAAATCAACCTATGCCAGACTGATTTCAGCATTGCTTATGCCTGATTCCGGTAAAATTGAGGTTTGTGGCACCGATACTGCTGCCGAAGATGCCGAAATTCATAAAAATGTCGGTATTATTTTTCAAAATCCTGAAAACCAGATTGTCGGTACCACCGTCGAAGAAGATATTGCCTTCGGCCTGGAAAACCTTTCCGTGCCTGCAGAAGAAATGCCGGATAAAATCAACCGGATTGCAACTGAACTTGGTATCGAGAACATGCTCAAGAAACCTGTTCATCATCTTTCCGGCGGTCAACAGCAGCTTTTATGTGTTGCTTCTGTACTGGTAATGCAGCCTGACTGGCTTATTTTTGATGAGCCGACCTCACATCTCGATCCCTGGTCCCGTCGAAAGTTCTGGAACATTCTTAAACAACTTAAAACTTCCAAAGAAGTTGGTATTATTGTTATATCGCAGATATCAGATGATTTTGACTTTTTTGACGAAATTAAAGTTTTTTCTGCAGGCGAAATTATTTTTTCCGGTTCTCCAAAAGATCTTAAGCAACAGACCAGGTTAAAAGAAATAGTTCATTTTCCCGAGAAGTGGAAATATGAGGAATTACAGAATTAAATGTCAGATAAGTTAAAGCTGGTAAACCTTAATTTATTTTATCAAAAACAGAAGGTTTGTGGACCTGTTGATGCCGATTTTAATTCAGGTAAAATTAATCTGATTGTGGGCCGGGCTGGATCTGGTAAAAGCACGTTGCTAAAAACTCTTGCAGGTTTTCATAAACAATTCAGCGGTGATATTTTATTTAACGATACCATTTTTAATCCTTCTGGTAATATTGCCCTGGCTTTTCAAAATCCCGAAAACCTGTTTTTTAATCCAACCGTAAATCAGGAAGTTTGTTATGCATTGCATCAAACTGGCTTTGATGGAGATATTGAAGAAACCGGTAAAAAGTGGCTTACAAAATGGGGGCTAAACCCCGATAAATTCTGGCACAAGCATCCGTTAGAGCTTTCAGGCGGAGAAAAAAGAAAAGTCGCCCTCTGTGCCTGCACAGTTTTGCTGCCTGAGGTTATAATGCTCGATGAACCACTTGCAGGTCTTGATTATCAAGGTCAACTGATGCTGATAAAAATATTACAGGAAATAGCAGAGAATCACATTGTTCTTGTTGTTACTCATGATCCGGAACTTATGCTCAATATTGCTGCCAATATTTTGTTTTTAAAAGATACAGAACCGGGCAATTATGACGCGAACCACTTTATTCAGCATGCTATAAAAGATGAGGATTTTTACCCATTGCCGGAATGGTATTCTAAGGCTCTTAAAAACATAGATATCCCGAATGATAAAAATTATCCTGCTGTAAATGCAGAAGCGGTATATTCCTTTCTAAAGGGCTTTTCAGATGATGATTAATTACATACCCGGCAATAGCTGGCTTTATCGTCTTAATCCGCTGATTAAAGGATTTATAACTCTTCTTTTAATCATTTCGTTTTCTTTGTTTCTTAATACTCCGTTGGCATTAGGTCTGCTTTTTACCAGTATGGTCTTTTTTACTAAACTTGCAGGGGTACCTCTTATGCCTGTAACAGTTTCTTTGCGCAAGATTTTCCTTTTATTGCTGATAGTGGGTCTTATTCAAGGTTTTTCAGGGCCCCAGTTCTCCTGGTTGCTCGCTTTGACAGCAGTTTTGCGCATTGTTGGCGTGTTCTTTGCCGCCGGAATTTTTATTACTGTTTCATCTCAATCTGAGCTCATGTTCTTCTGGGAACAAACTTTCCGGCCGTTTAACCTTGTTGGTCTTCCGGCACGAGAGTTGGCGCTGGTAATGGTAATTGCGGTCAGATTTCTGCCCGTCATACTTGGTGAAATCGATCGAATCAAAATGGCGCAGATGGCCAGAGGTGCAAAACTTAGCGGTGGTTTTGGGCTATCTGCAATCAAATCACTTCTGCCTTTAATGATTCCTACTTTGACATTGGCAATTGTCAGGGCAGGGGAGCTCGCGCAAGCCATGGAAGCTCGTGGCTACTGTATTTCCGGAGAACGAACCCGCCTGCACAAGTTTTCTTTAAGTTTTGCAGATTTCTTCGCTTTTTTTCTAGCCCTCACTGCCTTGTTTGCTATAATCTTTTCTGAAAAATTGTACACCATAATTTAAACGCTGACTCCATACCCACTATTTTCCAGCTCTTTTTCATTGAATTTTATCTGCTGAATAATGCGGGTTTCAAGATTATTAACAACCTGTTGTAGTTCATTTAGCTTGGTATCTGTAGCAAGCAGGTTTGTATTGCTATCTGTAATATCGAGCTCAATAATTTTTTCATCTTTAACTTTTCTGTTTATTCCAGTTGCAAAGAGCATATAACCCGGCAGGGTTGAGCCGGCGATAAGCATTAAACCATGTACAAAAAAGTCAGAAGGCAGCCATACTCCATTAATCCAGCTCAAAAAGGCTCTTGTAAGCGCTTGAACTGTAAAAAAAAGGGGGAGAAGGTTTCCAAGAAAGTTATAGATTATTAGAGTTTTTGAACCAAGAATTTTTCGAATTGAGTTGTTTAAATTGTTTTTTATACTATGGGCCGACAAAATCGCTGGATCATTTTTGTCGGCGGTAGCATTCTCGTTAGAATCCAGATTCAGGTCTTTAAGTAACCTTTTTTCATCAATCATGCATTCTTTAAAAACTTTGTTTCGTTTTACAGCCCGGTCTAAATGGAATGCAAGGTCGTTTGCACTTGAATCGGTTGATGTCTTAGCGACAATCCATATGTATGGAAAAAGAAATAAGGTGGTGGCAGAGTTTGCAATTTTGTTATAAACAAACGAAGATATGGTTTGTGAAGTTATTTGTTTTATATCAGGGGCTTCAATAATGTTTTCCTGCGCTTGTTTTAATCTATCTTTAAATTTGCTGTGATTATCTGCAATTTTTTTCCGCCACTCAATTATTGCCCCTTGGGTGTCAATTTTTTTCAGACTATGTAATACATTTTTAAAACAGGCTGTCTCGTATACCAGCTTGTTGTGTTTAAAATTTCTTTTAGAAAAAATATAGTTTTTAAAGCGGTTAAATTCAAAAGAGTTCTTCTCCCGAGCCGAAAAAACAAAAACATTTTCATTATTTGTTTTAAAGCCAAGGTTGGCAATCTTTCTCTTAAAATCATTTTCAAGCTCTTCATTGCTTATATCAGAAGCCGTATCGGCCTTATTTAATACAAAAAGCCATCTTTTTCGTGAAGCCCATTCCATTATTGTTTCATTTATTTCAAAATTTGATCTTTTATCGGGGCTGGCTACATAAATTATAAGGTCAGAAATTTCTATGAGCTTTTGGGTTAGAGAGGCATTTTCCTGATGAATGCTGTCTATATCTGGTGTGTCGACCAAAACAGCCCCATCAAGAATGCCGGATACAAATCTGGTTTTTTCTTTCAGGCGCAAAAAAGGCCTGTCTCCCGGATCAGCGGCTACTATAAGATCTTTGGTATAGCCGCGAACCGAATCCGATGAGGGGCTTAAATTTTCTTTTCCGCAAAGTTTCGAAAAAATGTAAGATTTTCCGGTGCCGGTTCCGCCAAAAAGGGTTATAACAAGAGGAGCTGCAGAATTTTGTTGCTTGCAGAATTCTGTCGAAAGTTCCAAATTGCTTCTAAGCTCTTGAATATTTGCATTAGTTGGAAAATTACTGCAAATATTTTTTATTTCTTTAATGTGTTCTAATAGTTCATCAATTCGTTCAGAATTCATGGGTTTTACTTATCTCCTCAAGATTTTCGCAAGCACTCAAGCATTTTTCAATTCTTGTTTTATCAAGCTGTTCTGATTCAAGAAGCCATGGTCTGGTTAAAAGGGGTTTTGCAAGCTTATTTTTCAAGAATTCATTGTAGGAATTGCTTCTCAGTTCCTTCCATAACTTATGAGCCTGATTAATTTCTCTTGCGAGTCCCAGGTGGTTAAAAAGTGAAAGAAAAAATCCGCTTGCAGCACTGCTGCCACCAACTGCAGCAACTACGCCAAGAGTTCCAATTCCGCCATCTATAAAAACATCCGCAATGAAAAAGCCCGTGCCTGCGGCAATTAATAAATCATTAATTACATTTAACCAGATCCAGCGATTCTTGTTGTTCTCGAACCAACTCTCAATTTTGTTTCTTACAAAAATTTCCCACTCCTCATCAACAGGTGGTAGCGGAATAGTTTCAAGAGAAGAAAGTTGCTTGCGGCAGTTTTCGCTGTCTAATTCTTTTTTTTCATAGCTTTCCCGCCATTGTTCAACCAGCTTTTCCGAGAATTCTTTCAACCTTTCTCTTTCCAGCTTGTCTCGTACGGCAACTTCTTCAGAAATCTCACTTTTTCCGATTCTTTTTACCTTTTGATGCAGAGCACTTAATGAATTTTTGAGTGTTGTTCCAATTAAACGCACCGGTGTCATAATTCTTTTAAGAAAGCCGGGTCTGTTTTCTTCGAGAAGTTTTTTTATCATGGCCAGCACATGAAAAACCGGAAACTCTTCACCGACAATTTTTTCAGCAGTTGTATTTATTTGCTTATCAACCTTTTCAAGCTTTTCTTCCAGCATTTCCCGTCTAATTTGGGCTTCGTTGCATATCACTCGACAGGATTTAATGGCAACTGAAATTGATTGAAGGTAGTGTTTCAAAATAATTTCCAGTCCCTTTTGTCCGAAAAGAAATTTATTGAAACTCAGGTTTGTATTGGCAAGCGGATAAAAGTCAGAAATGCCTGGCTCTTTACTTCTTTCAGAATAATAGAATGGGGTGTTTTTAAAATATTCTAAAAGAGTAATTTTATCTGATCGTTGCTCTTTAAATTCAGGATCCTTTGTCGAAAAATCAATAAGATCATTTCTAACAGCTTTGGCGCTTTCTTCTGCTTGCTCTGAATCAACTTTGGTTAATAGATAGCTTAGACTGCCGGATAAGCGGCAACATTTTTTTAAAAAATCGTAAGATTTGTTATCTTTGTATGCTTCGACGTAGACGGCGTAAATAATAGAATCGGC
>JBNJGH010000134.1:0-8403 GCA_051747585.1 Candidatus Rifleibacteriota bacterium | reverse complement strand
AAGTCCTAACCCGCTTCCGAGTATATCGGCGGTCTTGTTGTTTCTAATCCGGGAAAACTCTTTAAACAGCTTTTTCTGCTCTTCTTCTGACATTCCGATTCCGGTATCTGAAACTTTGATATAAACAGAATCATTTTCGCGGTAGATTTTAACAAAGACATCTCCATCGTCTTTGTTGTATTTAACCGCGTTAGAAACCAGATTGTTAAAAATCATATCGATTTCACCCGGATCAGCAGAAATTACCAGATCATCTGCGGCTTCAAGATGAATTTTAACATTTTTGTTGGCTGCCGAAGGTTCGGCAAGCTCAATTGCACTTTGTGCAGCTTCCTTAAGGTTTAAATCAACCAGTTCGCGATCTTTTTTGCCGGATTCAATCTTAGTCATATCCAGAAGGTCAATAATCAGCTTACGCATTTGTTTGAGACGAACCATGCTGCGGCCGAGAACCTTTTTGTAACTATCGAGGTCGTCACCAAGAGTTTTTGATTGCAGAATGTCGAGATAACCCTCTACAGCACCAAGAGGAGCCTTGAGTTCGTGACCGAGAACTCTGATAAACTTGAACCTTACCTGCTTTTTCTCTTCTGCAAGCTGCTTGGTTTTGCGGGCAAGTAAAATTCTTTCTGCCGCTTTTTGAGTTACAATTTTTAATTCCCTGGGAGTAAAAGGTTTTGGAAGAAAGTCATAAGCGCCTTTACGGGTTGCGTCAATGGCTACTTCAATCGAAGCATAAGCCGTAATCATAATAATTATAAGGTCTTTTGCCTTTTCTCCCAGTTTGTCAATTACTTCAAGCCCGTTAAAATCAGGTAATTTATAATCAAGAAACAGCAGATCAAAGTTTCCGGCCATTATCTTGTCAATACCTTCCCGGCCATCTGAGGCTGTATCGACTTCTATTTCTACCGGCTCAATTTCGGCAAACTCAAGCTTCTGACCTGCAAGAGTTCTTTCTATCCCGGTTCTCATTCCAGGCTCATCATCAAGAACCATAACCTTCAATATTGACATTTTTACTTTTCCTGTAACAGTTTGGTGATTTCCCGTTGAAGCTGTTCTGCTCTTACCGGTTTTTCAAGAAGTGCGTCAGCTTTTATCCATCTATGCTCTTCTCTGGTTTTTACATCGAATGACAAACCGGTTTCAGCCGCAACTGCAGTAACCATAATTATAGGCATTTCGGGAAATTTCTTTTTAAGTTTATGACAAAGGGTAAACCCCGCATCTTCTTCTTCCATCATTAAATCTACTACCGCAATGTCCGGAGTATTTTCTTCTACTGTGGATATTGCCGATTTTCCGCTTTCTGCTTCGAGTACTTTATAACCAAGCGACTCGAGCATTATTTTCTGCTGCATTCTGAAATCTTGATCGTCATCAACCAGAAGGACTGTATTGACTTTCTCCATTTTTATTTCCTTTCTGACTTCTAAAACTTATTCACCTAATAGCTGCTCTTCATTATGATCTTTGCTGCCACGCCGGGGCAGAATTACCTTGAAAGTTGTTCCCGTAGGACCTTTTTCGGGCTCTGCGTTACTTTCAACTTTTATATCGCCACTGTGCATTTTTACAATACCATAAGTTACCGACAAGCCAAGACCTGTACCTTTTCCAAGCTGTTTTGTAGTAAAAAATGGCTCGAAAATCTTGTTAATATTTTCTTTGGCTATTCCGTGCCCGTTATCTTTTACTGTAATCCAGACCTTGTCATCATTGCCGCCAACTTCAATTTCTATCTTGCCATCGCCGTTCATTGCCGAAATAGAATTGCTGATCAAATTTGTTAATACCTGCACGACCTGATCGCCATCAACTTCAGCTTTTGAATTCTCTTTGCATCTTTTTATGGTAACTCTGGTTTCGTCAGGCACTTGAACGATTCTCAAAGCTTCATCGACTAGACCGTTAATGTCAGTAGAAACCTTAAGAACCTTGTTCTCCCGGGCAAAATTAAGTAGTCCGGCAACGATTTTTTTGCAACGATCGGCCTGAGAAGCAATTAACTCTATATCTTCTTTAGACCTTGAGTCGATGTCTTCGCTCTGTTGAACCAGATGGGCATACATCAGAATAACGCCGAGCGGATTGTTAATTTCGTGTGCGATGCCTGCGGCCAGCTGACCCATGCTTGCCAGCCTTTCTGCATGCATAAGCGCTTCTTGAATAGAAGAAAGCTTGTTGTTACTTGTTTCCAGATCACTGACTGCACGCTCGAGTTCGCCAATGGTATAAGGCAGACACATTTCGCTTTCTGCCAGATTCTGATAAATCGCGAGGGCATGCTCCTTGCAGGTTTCATATCCGCAGGCGCCACAGTTTAATTCGTCTTCTTCAGAAAACTTACCCATTTTGCGCATGATTTTTATTATTTCTTCTTCATCGGGTGCTTCCTGGCGCTGGTCTCTTATTGTGTATTTTCTTGAAAGATCCAGCTTTGAATATTTTTCAACATTCTCTTTCCATTGATCAAGGTCCATTTCTTTTATACGATTGCGGGCATATTTACCGATATGGTGTCGGCGACTGAAGTGAGACGACTCTGCGCTCATTCCTGCTCCCATTATGCAGCCCTCACAGGCAAGCACTTCGAGCAGTCTTGTTTTAAGATTCCCTTCTCCGAACTCTTTCATAGCTTCTACAAAGTGAACCTTATCGCTGATCGCCATGACATCTTCGGCCATAAGGTCTTCTTTGATGTCAGCTGCCTGCAGTAAACCTCCGCCGACAGGAAACAGGCTGCCAAGCCCACCCCAGGGCTGATCGAATTCGCTGAATTCTATTTGCTCAGGGGTAATCTCCTGTTGAGCAAACATTTCTCTTATTTCTTTGAAGGTTAAGACGCAATTAACTTCATCTTCAAGGTTTTCATCGAAACCTTCGCATTTTTTAGCGGTACAGGGGCCAATAAAAACCACTTTTATATCCGGGCCATGAATGTCGCGAACAACTCTTGAGGTTGCTATCATCGGACTGACTATCGGTGCAAGCGAATCGACCATATCAGGATAATATTTTTCAACTATATTAATGACAGCAGGGCAGGATGTCGCTATCCATTGCTTTTCTTTATTTTTTTCATTTTCAAGCAGTTCGCGATATTTACGTGCTACCAGATCGGCACCAAATGCCACTTCGTTGACTTTGTCGAAACCGAGTTTTCTAAGCATGCCAACGAACTGGCCTCTGGTTATTTTCTGAAATTCAGCTGCGGCGCTCGGAGCAACAATTGCTGCAACTTTTTCGGGTCTTTCGAAAAGTTTGTAACAATACTCGGTTGAATCGAGTATTTGTTTGGCTTTTCTCGAGCAAACCTTTACACAGTTACCGCAACCAATGCAACGATCATGAATGACCTTTGCCTGGCCCTCGATAACCCTGATAGCCTTAACCGGGCATTCCCTTACGCAGGTATAACATTTCCGGCAGCGCTCGGGAATTGTAAAGATTGTGCCTTCCTGTTCTTTTTTGCTCACAACTGATTCCTTCTTTTTATTTTACTACGTCACGGTGGCGGTAATGTGTATGCAATAATTTATGGCTTTTATGACCAAGAGGCTCACCCAGATATTCTTCATAAAGTCTTTGAATATCGGGATTTAAATGAGAAGCCCTTTTTTCTTCAAACTTGTCGAGTTTGTAAAGGCCTTTCATTCGAGCCTTGACATCTTCAGGGGTAACGCCGATTGGTTGTCCGCCACCATTGATGCACCCACCGGGACAGGCCATTATTTCGATAAAATGCAGATCATTGCGGCCGGCGCGAATTTCATCGAGAAGATCGCTGGCATTTTTAAGACCGCTTACAACCGCGACCCCAACTTCCATGTCTTTAATTTTGACTTTTGCTTCTTTGCGGCCTTCAAGCCCTCGAATAGATTTAATATCAAATTTTTCGAGTTCTTCTCCGGTAAGAAGATAATGAGCAGATCTCAAGGCGGCTTCCATCACACCACCACTGGTGCCGAATATTTTACCCGCTCCGGTTCTTACTCCAAATGGAGTGTCTGCTCCCTGAGGCTCAACATTGTTAAGATCAAGACCCCGCATTTTTAGAAGCCTTACCAGTTCACGATTTGTTATAACCGCATCGAGATCGGGCACACCGTCGGTAAGCATTTCTTCACGGGTTACTTCAAACTTTTTAGCTGTGCAGGGCATTATAGAAACACTGAAGATTTTTTTGGGATCTATGTTATTTTTTTCGGCAAAATAGCTTTTTATAACCGCACCCATCATTTGTTGCGGACTTTTGCAGGAAGAAAGATTTTCGAGCAGATCGGGATAAAATTCTTCGGCAAATTTTACCCAGCCTGGCGAACAACTTGTCAACATTGGCAGTTTACCACCGTTTTTAATGCGCTCGACAAGCTCTGCGCCTTCTTCCATAATTGTAAGATCTGCGGTAAATGAAGTATCGAAAACCCGATCAAAACCTATTCTTCTTAAGGCAGCATTTAAAGCGCCCGCGCAGTCTGCGCCAGGTTTCATACCGAATGTTTCACCAACCGATACTGAAATAGCCGGTGCATGCTGAACAACAACATATTTATCTGGATCGGCAATGGCTTCGAGCACTTCTTTAGTTGAGCTTTTTTCTCTCAAGGCACCTGTAGGGCAGACCTTGATACATTGTCCGCAATAAACGCAGGAACTCATATTTATGCCATCGTTAAATGCAACTTCAATTCGGGTTTTGCTGCCACGACCTGCAAAGTCAATCGCAGAAACGTTTTGCACTTCTTCGCAAACCCTTACGCATTTCCCGCAAAGTATACATTTGGCAGGATCGCGCTCAATCGCAGGGCTGGAGACATCGAGCTTGCAAGTGCTCTTGCCGCCGTCATAACGCCTGGTTCTGACACCATATTCTTCGGCAAGGGTCTGAAGCTCACAGTTGCCGTTACGAACACAGTAAAGGCAGTCATCTGGATGATCTGCAAGCAACAGCTCAATAATAGTTTTCCTGGCTCTAACTGCTTTCTGACTATGAGTGAAGCACTTCATTCCTTCGTTTACTGTGGTAGCACAGCTTGGCACAAGTCTGCCGTCTATTTCTACCACACACATCCGGCAGGCACCGGAAGGGGGGAGCCCATCGATATGGCAGAGAGTCGGAACCTTAATGCCGGCCCTTCTAATAGCGGTCAGCAGTAGTTCTCCCTTTTTAGCTTCTACGGTTCTGTTATTAACTTCAATCTGTATCATGCTTCTACTCCTTAACTACTGCGTTAAATTTGCACACTTCATAGCATGCGCCACACTGAATACATTTGTCAGGAATAATATAATGCGGGGTTTTAACATTACCCATAATAGCGTCAGCAGGACATTTTTTAGCACACATTGTACAACCGACACATTTCTCTGCATCAATGCTGAAGGTCAACAATTCTTGACAAGCACCTGCGGGACATGTTCGCTCAAAGACGTGAGCTTCGTATTCATCTCTGAAATACCTGAGAGTTGAAAGAACCGGATTTGGCGCTGTCTGTCCAAGTCCGCAAAGGCTTGTGTTCTGGATAACCTCAGCCAGTCGTTCCATATACATTACTGATTTGAAACGTTCAAGCGGAGTTTTGCTGTCATTTTTGTCTGGTTTTTCGGTTATGCTTTTTAACGTTTCCAGAATTCTTCGAGTTCCTTCGCGGCAGGGAATGCATTTTCCGCAACTTTCACGCTGAATGAAATCCATAAAGAATTTTGCCAGATCGACCATACAGGTTGTTTCATCCATAACTACCAGGCCACCTGAGCCCATCATAGCGCCAACAGTTTTTAACGATTCATAATCAATCTCGACATCGAGATGTTGGTCTGGAACACAACCACCCGAAGGACCACCGATCTGAACAGCTTTAAATTTTCTGTCGTCTGCTATGCCGCCGCCGATATCAAAAACCAGCTGCCTTATGGGAGTTCCCATTGCAACTTCTGCAAGCCCGGTGTTTTTAATCTGACCTGAGAGGGCAAATACTTTTGTTCCCGGGCTTCCTTTGGTGCCAATCGAATTAAACCAGGTCGGTCCGTTTTTAAAAATGTCGGCAAGGTTGGCAAGGGTTTCGACATTGTTGATGATTGTCGGACAACCAAAAAGGCCTTTAACCGCAGGAAAAGGAGGTCTTGGTCTGGGCATGCCGCGTTTACCTTCAATGCTGTGTATAAGCGCTGTTTCTTCGCCACAAACAAAAGCCCCTGCGCCCTGTTTAATAACAACTTCAAGTTTGAATCCGCTGTCGAGAATGTTGTCACCGATAAGCCCGGATTCTTTTGCTTCTTTAATTGCCCATTCAAGACGTTTAATAGCCAGAGGATATTCGGCTCTGATATAAACATAGGCCTTTGAAGCACCTATTGAATAAGCAGCCAGAGAAAGACCTTCAAGCAATCTATGAGGGTCACCTTCGATAACCGCTCTGTCCATAAATGCACCAGGATCGCCTTCATCTGCATTGCAAATTAAATATTTCTTTTCTCCCGGTGCCTGCAAAGCAAAGCGCCATTTTTTACCGGTCGGAAAACCTCCGCCGCCCCGGCCTCTTAAGCCGCTTTCTTCTACCATCGCACAGGATTCTTCGGGAGTTTTTTCCTTGAGGGTTTTTGCAAGTCCCTGATAGCCGCCACGGGCAATATATTCATCTAGCCGGGCCGGATTAATTTCACCACAATTAGCCAGAACTCTTCTGGTTTGAACTTTAAAATAATCAGATTCAAAAAAGTTATCTATATCTTTGTAGTTGATTCCTTCTTTTTTTTGAGGAAACTGCCCTAAAATGCTTTCCTGAGGGATTTCGCCATTAAAAACATCATTTAATATGTTATCAACTTTATCTTCGCTAACATCGCCAAAACTCAGTCTTGCTTTTCCCGGCAGCTGAACATCCATAATCGGTTCTCGGACACAGAGACCAACGCAGCCAACTTCAAGAACTTCAACGTCTTTTTTATTGTTTTTTATCCATTCATTAATTTTTTTGAGGGTTTTCTGGGCTCCGGCACCCAGTCCGCAGGTTCCTGCTCCAACGTATATTGCAGGTTTATCCAGGTCTTCGCGTCTAGCCCTGGACAAAAGAGCAGATTTTTTATTGCTGCACTCTTCGTCTTCATGACACAGAGGGCCGCTTATCCTGCACTGAATGAAATCAGGGCAAGGTTTATCGGTTGAATGGTGACATTTTGAGCAGCACTTATCTAAAATGTTTTTCATTGTTCTTTCTCCTCTGGTTCGAGATTACGGTAATGCTCTAGAATTTCAGGAATATCATCAGGCTTGACCCTGGCATGAAAGTTGCCATTGATTGCAAGCACCGGAGCGAGACCGCAGGCTCCGATACAAGCCACGACTTCAATACTGAAAACGCCGTCTTTGGTAGTTTCGCCGGCTGTTATATTTAATTCGCGTTGAATTCGATCCAGCACATTTGCGCTGCCTTTAACATGGCATGCAGTTCCCCGACAAACCTGTATATTCCATTTTCCATAGGGAGAAAATCGAAACTGGTTGTAGAAGGTAGCAACTCCATAAATTTTACTTGCAGGCAGATTTAAGGCCTCCCCTATCTCGATAACCGATTCTCTGGATATAAAGCCTTCTTTTTGCTGCACTTCCTGAAGAACAGGAATTAGAGAATCGCGTCCAGGATTCGGAAATTTTTGAATAATTTTTTTGACCAAGCTCATGCTAACCTTCCTTTGAATTAAAATTTTGACGGGAAAAGAAAATTACCTTTTCCAAAGCCAGAGTCATGTCAATATTATGAACAAATACATTTTTCTTTGATGCTATATGGGTTGGCGCAAAATTCAATACTGCTCTGATTCCTGCTTGAAAAAGCTGGTCGGCCACTGTTTGCGCTTTTTCGACCGGAACAGCCAGAATTGCAGTATGAATTTTTTCACTTTTTACTTTTTCTTCAAGTTTATTCATGCTGTAACAACGTCTTCCACAAATAACCCGGTCACATTTTTCCGGGTCTGAATCAAAAGAAGCAACAATTTCGAAATTTTCCCTTTTGCCGGAAAAAAAGCCCAAAATTGCTCTACCAAGGTTTCCCACTCCTACCAGGGCAACTTTTTCTTTTTCGGAACAATCCAGCAAATGCCCTATTTCTTCGATCAGAGCATCTACTTCATAACCTTTGCTCGAGCATCCGCTGCAACCGACAGCCATAAGATCTCTTCTGACCTGTGCGCCGGTTCCCGATACTATCTGGGCGAGTTCATGAGAATAAACCCTGCTTTTATCCTTTTTTCGAAACGACTTTAAATAGCGCCTGTAAATACTTAGACGCTCTATAGTTTTTTCAGAGATTTTTTTTCGCGGTTTCAACATTTCTGGCCAACTTCTTTATTTGAGTTGTAAAATTTTTCACGCTGTGCAACTTTTCACAACTTAAG
>JBNJGH010000133.1:2340-8517 GCA_051747585.1 Candidatus Rifleibacteriota bacterium | reverse complement strand
GGCTTTTGTTCTTTCTCAGGCGAGGGTCGGGTTATTTCTTGTGTCGGTGGAGCCGAAGGAGGTTCAGTTGCAGGTTCGGCTTTTGCTTTTTTTTGAATCTGGCTGACAAATTCATCCCAGCCGGCGTACATCCCCTGGCCTGGGTGCTGATCAGATTCACAAATCAAGCCCCAGTGAACCAGAACCGGTTGATTATTAATGACAAAAATCTGATTTAAATCAGGCGACATGGCAACAGCTTTTAAATACTGTGCATAATCTTTTTCTATGCCGCCTTTGTTCTGGTTAGCTTCGGCGTAGGCACGAATTTTCTCGAGATTGGCAGATAAGGTTGAAGCAACTTGCTTTTGTTGTTCGGCATCCAATTTATTAAAGCTGGTTATTTTACCCTCGAGCTCTGTGCTCCATTCCATTTCTGTGTCAGAGCCATCGGCATCGGATACGGATTCGGGTCTGGCAAACATCTGGTTCATCGAGCCTGACGGGTCTATAGCTTTTAGAACCGCCTGAAGATGGCCATAAAATTTATGCACGGGCTGATTTCTGAAATAACAGGTTCTAAAGCCTTTTGTTCGAGTTTTTGCTAATAAAGCCATTGCTAAGCCTCCTGCTCAGGGTGATTCATTTGTCAGGTCAGAACCTGTCCGATTCTTACAATTTGATTGCTGTCTTGTGCAACAATCAAAAAGCCGCGCATTTCTCTGATGATGCGATTGCCTGTTCCAGAGCCCGCGACCCTTTCATGAAACTGAGGCGAAAAATTATCGTTTTCCATTTGAATAAATTTGTACTGCTTTGAGCAGGCGGTTAAATACAAAGAAACCGTTTTCAGCAGGTCTTTTCTTTGTGAAAAGTGCTGTCCGGCCATTTCCTGTAAAAACCTGTCGCCCAGAACTGTAAGAGCAAAAAGCTTTTGCTCCGGGGTCCCGTGGCGCAAACTGTTTCCGATCGGGAAGACACCTGAAATAGAGCGAAATACCTGCAACAGGGTTTTTGGGTCTTTGATTTTTTCAAGAATGTTGGCAAATGAATCTCTGGCTCTTTTTGCCGCATCATCTTCTGCTTCAATTCCGGTAATTTCATTCAGCAGCAGCTGTTTGTAGTCAACTGTTGGTGGTTGTTGCTCGAGCTGCTCGGTAGTCGGGGCAGCAGAAGAACGTGATTCAATCGGTGTGGGCGCGGGGGCTTCTTTGTTTTCTTTAAGCAGACCGGAATCAGCAAAATGTTTGATTATTTTTCGCAACTGCTTAATTTCGTCGGCAGTTAATTCTGTTGCTTCCTGCTGTTGCTTCTGTTGCGTTGCAGGCTCAGGAAAATCAGGAAGATCGGGCGTAATTGTCAATGAATCATCTTCGTCATTCGCGGTTGACCCCGGAAATGGAAACAGTTCGTCGTTATTCATTATTACTCCTTTTTCCTGGAATTAAAGATCGAAGCAGCCGGTGTCGAGCCAGTATTCATCAGTAATCATAGTTTTCAATTTCAGGCTGGCCAGGTTGCTGTGGCACTTATTGCCCGACTCATCTCGAACTTCACTGACACTTAAGCATTCTCTGTTATTTGGGTCCTGCGCGAGTTTTATGGCAAAGGGGCCGTTTCCTCGCAGTTTTTCGCGGTCGAGGCAGATTTCCCATAAAGGATTTACCAGACAAACCTGAGAATCGATGCGGCGAATACCAAGCATGGTAGAGCCGGAAGTCTGCAGCAGGGCAGGTTCGTCGCCGGGAGTTGGGAAAAGGCTGCTGGTAAGGGTAAGAACTTCGGGTGAGAAAGTGCCTATAAAGCATTCGCGTTTTTTGATCAGGCTGCTGTCTGTAGTTAATGACATGCCATCGAGGTTATTGAGCTTTTCGGCGAAGAGCCAGACAACAGCGCCCATGACACAGGTAGTTTTTGGATCGGCAATGCCACCGCCTCGTTGCGAAAACGGATACCAGCTGCCTACCGAATAACCCTTTAAACCAATGATGCGGGAAGAGGGCACGGGCATCAATTTAACCAGAATGTCGCGAATTACCGGCAATGAAGATGGTTTGCCGCCGAGAATGAGGGCATCACAGTCGAATTGAGCAATAACCTCAGAGAATAGCCTGAGTATATTTTCAATAACATTTGAAATAACCGTATTAACTTTAGGCCGGGAAATTTCCCAGGGAATCTCCGGCAATGTAATGTCGCAATTGAACTCTTTATGCATGTGCTCAGCAAAGAAATCAAGAACATTGGCACTGGGCAATCTTTGCGGAAAGAAGCGATCGAAGCTTAACTCCATATCCGGGTCTTCGCTGTCGATTTCAGCAAATTCCAGAAATCTATGCGCCATGGGAATCCAGACCTGACGGCATAGTTCTGCTTTCATATCGTTAAAATGCTTGTCGCGTCCGCCACGCCCGGGGCCAAAGAATAATCTGAAGTCTTCCCAGGAAACATCAGGGTTCTGCTGCTGTGCCCAGGTGAAAATTCGGCGTAAAATAAGTTTTTCAATTATTCTTTTGGCAATTTCATCGCCGGCAATTGAGAAGCCTTCGGAAAAAAGCATGCGCTGCGAAACTGCATTTTGCTGGCCCGGTGCCTGAGTGTACTCTGCAATCATCAAGTCGCTGGTTCCGCCGCCAATATCGATGCTGGCCAGCCGGAATACCTGTTGCCTCATTCCACCGCTGTCAGCTCTTTCACGGCCCAATGAGGAAATTGCTTCCTGAGCATCGCCCAGAAATCTGTGTTTAACTTCGCCATAAAGATAAGTCAGTTGCACTGCGGTCGCTTCATCAAAATCTAGATGAAGGGCCGGCTTTTTATCTTCAGGCAGCTGATTGATTTTAAAGAAAGTATCAATCGCAGAAGTGACCCTTTTATGATACAGGTCTCTTTCGGGTAGTGACATTCCACAGGGCGTGGTAATTACAATATTTTTGAGATTGCGGGCTGCAAGTCGATGCCCTCTTGATTTTCGGTAAGTAAACGAGTTGATTTGTGAATAGGCATGACAGAGAATTTCGAGCATTAAAAAAGTCATAAGTGAGCTTGTCGGGTAACAAGGCTCGAATGGAGGCTGAGCATCATCGCCGCGAAAATAGCCGTTTTCATCAAGATACTTAAGGAATCCAGCATTGATTTTTTGTCCTGGCCCTTCACCGGGCAGATTGAAATACCAGGGGAAGTGGCGTTGCTCTTCATCCCATAAGTATCTTTTCGGGCTGGACATACCTGCATCGCCTATATCTGAAGGTTCCAGGCCGGCGGCTTCCCTGCCTATGCGCACAAGGCTGGGCCAGCGAAAATTATCATCTGAGCGGGGTATGGCATTTTTTTCTTCGGCAAAAAGGGGTGGTTGAAATTTAAAACTGGTATCGAAAGGTTCGGTATAAATTTCGCTGGGTTGCTGCAAATCTCGTATTTCGAGTTTGCTACACTCATCGAGATTCACCGACTGGCCGGGTGTTTGTTCGACCAGAATACCACAGGCTCTACTGTTACCAAGATCCAGTATCAGGTTTACATCGATTTCTTCGCCTTCGGGGTGCATAAGGGTAATTTCGGGAAGAACTTCTGCTTGCTTCAGGCCGTCTACTAAGGTTATAAAAGCTGCCAGTGCGGCTGCGTAAGGTGGTATGTTTTCGTTGCCGTCGGCGGGAACTGTTCTCAGGGTATTTTTTACCCAGGTCAGCATCGATGGGGTCTGCCAGAAAGATATGGAACCCGGGTTGGCTTCCATCGCGGTTCCGATGTCTTCGGGGAAGATGCCTCTGTTTTCGTTTTTGTTGTTTTGCTCTATATCAGAATTTAAGGTTGTATCTACTGCCAGCACAAGCCTTATCATGCTGTCATCGACCTGAAGAGGTGAACGATGCAGATAGCCCCTTATCCAGTCGACACTTCTTGCGCTGGCGCTTTTATCACTGGATTTCCTTGAATAAGGTATGGGAAGCCAGTTTCCCATTGCGGCCTCCAGAGCATCCTGAAAACGAATGTTAAGACCTCCGATATCTGTCATATCGCCGGCCTGCCCTGAAGTGGCGTTTTCTATAGGCTCGGAACCGAGTTGCAGGCTGATTGGTCCGCTTGCCGACCTTAGAACGCGGAAGTTCCAGGTTTTCTGTAGCAGAGTGTCAGAAAGTTTATATTCGTATTCAGGGGCATAAAAGGAAACCCCGGTTGCTACTAAAAATTCAAGTTTATCCATTACTCATCGTTTCCTTTAATTTTGCAGCGACTTTTTCGGTCTGTCGTCGCTGATCTGTTTTTTTGGATATGGCCAGTTCATGGCAGCTTTTGCCGGCCAGAACATTATTATTGCAGTAAAAATAAGCCAGGGAAAGTTCATAAGATAGGCGATAATAAATATTTCAACAACCACAATGGCAGACCAGATCAGTAAAGACTGGTTAATACAGGTTCGAGGTGTTTTCATTTTTCCCCTCCGGCTTTCATGCTTTTAAAATTTGTGCCAGAAGCTCTTCGGCTTCTTTGTTCCCCTGATTCGCGGCTTTTTGCAGCCAGTATTGGGCTTTTTCCAGGTCAAGATCAACTCCTGACCCGCATTGATAAAGGCTTCCCAGTTGAAGTTGTGATTCTACATCACCAAGCTTGGCAGCCGTTTTAAACCAGCTTGCTGCATTTGGCAGGTTGGGTTTAACTCCAATTCCGCGCAGGTAGATCTCACCAAACCTTCGTCGGGCTTTGATCGAGCCTTTTTTGACCGCCGTCTGCAGTAGTGACAGAGCTTTTTTAAGGTTCAATACGTTTCTACCCGAGCCAAGTAGTGCGTCGGCTTTTTTTACCAGATCGTCGCCGGGCATGGGTTGCTCAGGTTGTGGTTTTGCCTCGGTGGGTTGGGAAGGGCGATCATCAGATGCAGAATTAAAATTAATCGGCTCTTTTCTGGTTGGATTAATGTTATTGGTTGCTTCGCGTCGCAATTCAGGGGCTTTCTCCCTGTTTGCGTCAGAACCTGGTGACTTTTTCGAAGTTGCTGACCTGCTGCAGCTTGCTGTTTTCTTTTTTCTGGTTGCGGCAGTAAATAATGGAATGGTCTTTTTTTTCTCTATTTTAACCGGTGTAGCCAGTAATTGGCTTGATTCGTTTTCCGGGGCATGGCCGAACCATGATTTATAAACGCGAACCAGTCCTTTTTCGTCGGTTGCGAATATTACTCCGAGTCGAGTGTTAGAAGTGTCAGGTTCACTGATTTTTGCTGTCGGTTGCGCTTTTGGAGCCGGCGGTGGTTCTGGCTGAACTGAGCTTTCTGCCTTGCTTTTTTCTGTATCTTCTGAAGTTTGTGTCGGTGCTTTTGCCGGTGTAGCAGCAGGAGGGGCAGGTGGCTTCGCAGCAGGCTTTTGTGGTTTCATTCGGGCATGCTCGGGCAGTTCAATTTTAAGACCCAGGGCAATGGCCCAGGTTTCAACGGCCCAATAAGCGGTTTGCTCATCTATCTGGTGTTTTTTGATCAGCTTTTGGGCGAGCACTTCTGTGGTCGCCGGAGTAACTATACGACCCGCATCTTTTTGCAGCTCCCAGGGGAACCGTTCTTTAAGGCCCGCTTTTAATCCAGTAATTTCGGGCATCTCAGGCCAGTCGCCGATTTTTTTTATTTGTAGCTCAAAATTCTCGGGATCCTGAAATACAGCTGGATCTCTTCTTGCGACCAGCTCAAGTAAAGCATCGCGAATTTTGCTGCTGCTCTCGCCCATACTTTCTCCCACATTTATCTTTAATAAGCTAAGAATATCAACTTTATTTCTACCGGTCAACTTTAACAAGCCATTTCAGTAATTCTCGGTAAGCGGCTATAAGTTGTTTTCAGAAAAGAAAATTCCTCACACCAAGTTTCAAAGCCACAAAGAAAATAACCACAGAGAAAGGCAGGAAATCTCGCAAAGATCGCAAAGGGCGCAGAGAAATATTAGAAAAAGATTAAAGCAAGCCTTCAGAAAAGCACTCGTGTTTTTCTGAAGGCTTGCTGAAGAAGAAAACAATGGCTGAAAAAGATTAAAAAATCAACTCTGTGCCCTCTGAGTTCTCAGTGGTTTAAATTCTTTATTTGCCTTAAAAAAATACAACCATAACTTTTGGAAATGACCATGTTGCAAAAACCAGCTCTGGTCCCTTCGACACTTCGACTTCGCTCAGCACAGGCACTTCGACTTCGCTCAGCACAGGCACTTCGACTTCGCTCAG
>JBNJGH010000133.1:0-2240 GCA_051747585.1 Candidatus Rifleibacteriota bacterium | reverse complement strand
AGGGTGTCATTGCGAGGAGCGTAGCGACGAAGCAATCTCAAATTTCTATCCGTCATTCTTGACCGGTTCTAACCGGATCAGAAATCCAGAATAATCAGTCTTCGGCGAGAACTATGATTCGGTCCCATTCAGAGAAAGTTACTTTCTGGCTTTTTTCAGGATTAATTGTTATGCCATAACTGTTTTCCGGGGTTGGGTCAACCGTTTTAAGCTGATAACCAATAGCGGTTTCATTTTTCCTTCTGGCTGACTCAAGCACCTCGTAAAAGCTCACCGGCTCTTTTAATTTAACGTAATTTTTTGCCAGTTTGAGATAAATCTCAGAACCATCAGCGTCAAATAAATCTTTGAAAACTGTGTTGAGCCGTTTTTCCTGAGAAACCTGAGTTACTACCAGGCTTACGAAATGATCGCTGACAATAAAATCATCGGCATGTGCTGCCTCGGCCAGTGCTCGGTTGCGTTGATCAAGCATTTCGCTGACAATTGACATCGGGTATTCAAGTTTGCGGGTAATATCACGCAGATGAAGAAGAGTAATAAGAGATATTGCATCGGCCTGTTGAGTAGGCATCTTGTCAGAATAGCTTAAAATGATTATATGCTTGAAATTAGTGATTTCGAGCTCATCCAGAATTCGGCGATCGGTAATGTCAGCTTGCATGCAGTTGATTCTCTGGTGTTTTATATCTCGGCATCTTTGCGCAATAATTGCTTCGGCATTGGTTTCGTTCGAAACAACCAGTACACTGGAATTGGGGGCAACATAGTTGTCGAGTTCCTTTAAAATTGCAGGCACTCTCCAGTTCCAGCCTAATATCAAACTCGTTTCTGGGGTTGCTGTCTGGGGTTCGGTTTCTTCTATAAGCTCTTCATCAAGTTTGAGCTCTTCGGGTGGGCTTAATCTTACGGTATTAAAGTCTTCAGATATTGCCATTACCTGATCATTTTCCTTGAAAACGTAATCCATGGAAGGATTAACCATTGGCTGACCCTTTTCCGGGCATATTCCGATAATTGACGAATCTGCATATTGAAAAATGATCTCTGCATACTTTTTGCGGACCAGCTCAGGTTGTTTCTGAAAGTAAATTTCGTCTCCTTCATAGCCAAGCAGCTCTGAGTAAACTATTGATAAGCCTGATTGCCTGCAGGTTTGCGCAATCAAACGGGAAATCATGTCAGATACCTGAATAATTTCCACTTCATCTTTTCCCACCATTTCAGCTACTTCGATATTCTGCGGATCATGTATCTGAAGAGTAATATGATAGGGGCTTTTTCGTCTTTCTTTGCCCTGAACAATGGCAAGCATGGTTTTTATTGCAGTTGCATCAGGGTTCTCACCTTCTGATGGGAGAATTATAATTGATTTGCTTGTTTGGGGGCTGACGAGGTTGAGGTCATCGACATCTATCGGGTCGCCGCTGCGACAGACAATGTTGGTATTATGGGAATCCAGAATTTTTTCTTTTATTTCGTCATCCATGTCTACCTTGTCACGGTCTGCCATAATAACGATGCAGGAATCTTTGCGATTTAGATTTGCAGTAATAAGCTCTTTGACAATGGTAAAAATTTGTGGTGTCCAGCCCAGTATGAGGGTGTGCCCTTTTTCAATTACAATCGAGCGCCCTTTGCGTAACTGCTCAAGTTTGTTTTCTATGGCGTTGTTCAAAAGACCGATCAGGGTGCTGATAACGAAAATTCCAACCAGAGTTACCGCAAACATAATCATGCGAAAGCCCCAGCCCTGGTCATCGCCCATGGTTCCGGGGTCGAGGGTGCGCATCAAACTTGCCCAGAAAGCTTCGATAAAAGTAAATTCAGCGTCATCCGGTGGTCCCCAGCCAGTTGTTACTGCTGCCACGGCGGCAATGATTATGAGTATCAATGAGAACAGGCCAAGCGCTGAAATTAGAGCTACAAAGCCTTTGGCCATAAAATTGTCAAATTTGTATTGTAATTTATGTTTTAAACCTATTTTTCGCATTTCTCTCGCCACCCTTGTTGTTTTTATATTAGTCCATAATATCA
Organism: Candidatus Rifleibacteriota bacterium; assembly: GCA_051747585.1. Taxonomy (GTDB): domain Bacteria; phylum Muiribacteriota; class Ozemobacteria; order Ozemobacterales; family Ozemobacteraceae; genus DYKG01. Next base: position 203 of record JBNJGH010000133.1, on the reverse strand, counting down.
CAACCGTTATCTTTTTTTAGAAATACCCTGAACTTTAGCAATTCTCGGACAACGGCTATCAGATATTTTTGAAGCCGAATATGCTGGCGTTAATATATCAATATTAAAAATAGGTGGGGAGTTTGTCGCCTTCTTCGTCACAAAGACGTTTTATGACCGAAGCGAATTTGTCTCTGGCTTCCTGGCTGACCGTTTCTTCGAGC
>JBNJGH010000132.1:0-8542 GCA_051747585.1 Candidatus Rifleibacteriota bacterium | reverse complement strand
AACCTTCATTTTTTATTCTGTTTCTAATACTCAATTTCAGAGGGCTTTCATAAAACTTTGACTGCCGATTATTATAATACCAAACCCACAAAAGTCAAATCTACAGGTTATATATAGGAAATAAAGTCAGATTATTTTTTGCTTAAAATCCAGTGGGCTGCTTGCTTTAAGCTGGCAAAGTTTTTTACCTGGCCAAACCCGGGCATAGGTTCTTGCGCGATTAAGAGCGGTGCTAGATCGGCATTAAAAGCAAGTTTTATATCTGAGGCCTTATCGCCAATCATAAATGATTTTTCCCTGTCTATGGCAAAATCTCTTAATGCCTGATCAATAAGGCCCGGCGCCGGTTTGCGGCAATTGCACACTGAAACTCCTTCTTTATCTGGAAAATCGGGGTGATGAGGACAATAATAAATGGCATCGAGACTGACACCTGATTCTGCAAGTTTTCTTTTGAGTTTTTCATGCACGGCTTCAAGCTGCTCTCGACTGATCAGCGCCCTGGCAATGCCAGACTGGTTGGTAATTAAAATCAGCAGATAACCGGCATCTTTAAGTTTTTTAAGTGCTTCTGCCGCCCCGGGAAAAAGTTCAAAGTCATCGGGATCGGAAATATAACCGGGATCGGGATTCAGTGTGCCGTCACGATCTAAAAATATTGCAGGTTTCATGAGTTTTTATCCAGTTTGTATTTTTTGATTATTTTATCGAAGACCCATTCTGGCTTCATCGAATACATACAACTTTTATGGGAGCAAACTTCCTGGTGACATTGCAGACATTCAATTTCGGGATTAAACAGTGATAGATGCTGTGGCCCCTCAGGAGCAACGGCTTTTCTCGTGGTTGGACCAAATAAAGCAACTGTGGGGGTATTAACTGCCCAGGCTATATTCATGGGACCGGTGTCAGCTGTGACAAACAAATTGAGCCGAGAAAGAAAAGCTGCAAATTCTATAATATTGACTTCTGGCTGAAGCACCGCTTTATCAGATCCTGCATCTTTGACAATTTCTTGTGCGGCATTTTTCTCTCCGGGACCCCAGGTTATAATTACCGGGCTATCGAATTTATTGTGCCAGAGTTCGATAAACTTAATGAAATGTTCGCGGGGCCATGCTTTTGATGGATACGTAGTGTGAGGGTTAACTGCGACAACAGTTTTACCCAGATTGTTTGCAGCAAAAAACTTATCTGTATGCTCATAGAACTCAGGGTCTGGTATTAAATCTGGTGGTACAATTTTTCCCTTAAAGCCAAATTCAGCAAAAAATTCAGCAAAAAGCCTCATTAAATGAAGGTTTGGGTCGGGAGGAGAATAGGTTTGTGTATAAGCATTGCGCCTGTATCTGTAATCAAATCCGAACCTTTTTTTAATGCCGGATAACAGACTGATAACCGCAGTTCTTGGATTAGCAAAAAGATCAAACAAGTATGTAAACTTTTGCTTTCTGATTTGTTTCAACAGTTTGATTGTCTCAAGAAATCCAGCATGAGCCGGCAATTCAAAAACCTTTATATTAAGGCTTCGTGGTATTATATGGCCGAAAGGCTTCTGACACAGAAGTGCAACCTGATGTTGTGAATAATCCCGGCGTAACATCTTTAGAACCGGGATTAAATGAACAATATCCCCCAAACCTTTTAGCCTTATTATCAGAATTCCCGACACAGTTTTCTCCTTTGAATGTTGACAGCAGTAATATACCAGAGCCTGACCTGCCTGTCGAACAAACTCTGGTACAGCAATCCTCGGTCAACGATTATCAGTTTCTTTCAGGAAAAAATATTCCTCACGCCAAGCCGCGAAGCCGCGAAGAAAAGACACAGGTAAAAAAATGATTTAGCTGACCTTCTAAGGCTTTTCATCGCAAATTCTTAGTATATTTTTAACCACAGAGCCCGCAGAGCTGCACAGAGAATCTTTTTCAGCCATTGTTCCGTTTATCAACAAGGGTTCAGAAAAACACCGGTGCTTTTCTGAACCCTTGTTGATAAACGGAAAGCCGGACGGTGAAACCGCCGGCTGATTGTCCAAAGGACAATCCAAGGCTGAAAAAGATTAAGAAATCAGCTCCGTGATCTCGGTGATCTCGGTGGTGAAAACTGCCGCTATTACCCTGGATTCCTGCTTTCGCAGGAATGACGGGAAAGGAGATTACTTGATCGGTAAAACCTCCTCGCAATGACACCCACAAATTGCCATTGCGAGGAGCGTAGCGACGAAGCAATCTAAATGTCTTGAAACGGTTTCTACAAACAAATGGATAATTAATGGGGGAAAGTATTTAAAGTTGAAATTTTAGTATCAAACCTCTATACTTAGTCAACTTTTCGATTAAAGGAGCCGGTAATGCCCATAAAGAAAGAATTATTGGATGTCTTAGCCTGCCCGGCCTGTCACGGAAAACTGGTTTATGATGAAAACAATAACCGCTTGAACTGCGAAAATTGCAAACGCAGTTATCCAATAAAGGATGATATTCCGGTAATGCTAATAGAAGAAGCCGTTTTTCTTAAAGAATAAAGTCAGCATATGAGTCAAATTAATGTAAATATAGCTTTTCAAACCCTATCACAGAGGAGCTTCAATTTTTTAACCTGCCAGGATCTCCACCCTGAATTTTATTTTTCAGGAAATGACATGGACAGACTGGAAAAACCTGTTCTGGAAAAGTTCAGAACTATAGTCGAAAAACATAATTTTAAACCAACTGTTCATGCCCCATTTTTTGATCTAAACCTTGGAGCAAGAGACAATCAGATTCGGAAAATCAGCTTTTATAGAATGGTATGGGCAATTGAAACAGCAGCTTTGTTAAAAGCTGACCGGGTTGTAATTCATCCGGGTTATGGGCCCATGTTATCTGATGACGCGCTGGAAAGCTGGCTCAAAAGAGCAGAACAGCCGCTTAAAAAGCTTGAAGAGATCGCATCTAAGGCAAATGTTAGAATCGCATTTGAAAATATTTTTGATAAAACACCGGACAAACTTGCTCGTATTATCAAGCATCTCAACTCAGAAACTTTTGGAATCTGCCTTGATATTGGACATTTTAATGTTTTTACAACTGAAAATTTAACAAAATGGCTGGAAGTTCTGGGTGAAAATATTTTAGAAGTGCACCTGCACGACAACAATGGAAAAGCTGATGAACATCTTGCTTTTAATTATGGAAATATTGATTATTCACAATTTATAGAATGGTTCGAAAATCTGCCCCCTGAAAAGAAACCGGTATTAACCATTGAAATGCCGCACCCCACTCATGTTATACAATCTGTTAATAAATTAAGAAGCTGGTTAAGCTGAACAAGGAAACAAATTATGAGCAAAAGAGTCTATATCGAAGATCTGAAAAATCACGTTGGAGAAGAAGTAACCCTTTATGGATGGTGCTATAATAAGCGATCATCCAAAAAAATTCATTTTATTATAGTTAGAGACGGCACCGGATTGTGCCAGACGATAGGCTTCATCCCCGCCTTAAACGAAGAGCTGGTAAAAAAATGTGAAGCAGTCGAGCAGGAAACTGCAATAAAAGTTACTGGAAAAGTAAAAAAAGATGACCGCCAGGTTGGAGGTCACGAAATTGAGATTACAGAACTGGAAATTGTTGGACCAAGTGTAGATTACCCTATATCACCCAAAGAACACGGTGTAGCATTCTTGATGGAACACCGCCACCTGTGGCTTCGTTCACGAAAGCAACACGCGATTTTAAGAGTAAGACACAACATAATTAAAGCTATAAGAGACTTTTTTGACGATCGCGGTTTTATTCATGTAGACGCGCCAATTTTAACCGGTAATGCAGCAGAAGGTACAACCACCCTTTTTGAGACCGATTACTTTGACCAGAAAGCTTACCTGTCGCAAAGCGGACAACTTTACATGGAAGCAGCGGCAATGGCACATGGGCGAGTTTATTGCTTAGGCCCAACCTTCAGAGCCGAAAAAAGCAAAACCAGAAGACATCTAACCGAATTCTGGATGGTAGAGCCTGAAATCGCATATATGGAACTTGCCGAAGACATGGATCTGGCAGAAGAATTCCTAGAGCATGTTGTCCAGACAGTGGTTGCCAAATGCGAAGATGAGCTCAAAATTCTTGAGCGAGATGTAGAAAATTTAAAAAAAATCAAACGCCCATTTCCAAGAATCTCTTACGATGAAGCAATTAAATTTTTGACCGATAAAAAAGCCGAATATGCTACTTCCTCAGATGAAGAACTTAAAAAGCTTTCTGCCGATATGCTTAAAAATGGCCCCGGAGATGATCTTGGTGCAGCAGATGAGACTGCACTGGGAATCGAATATGACAAACCTGTAATGGTTCATAGATACCCGGCAAAAATCAAAGCTTTCTATATGAAACAAGACCCTCAGGATCCTGACAAAGCCTTATGCGTAGATGTTATTGCACCTGAAGGATACGGAGAAATTATAGGAGGCAGCGAACGTGAAGCCAGCATTGAGGTTCTTGAAGCCAAAGTAAAAGAACATGGCCTTTCAAGCGAAGCTTTCAAATGGTATCTGGATATACGTCGTTATGGCTCAGTCCCCCATTCTGGCTTTGGCCTTGGCATTGAAAGAACTGTTGCCTGGATCTGCGGCCTGCACCACGTTCGAGAAACGATACCATTCCCAAGAATGATGGATAAAATCTGGCCCTGAGCACAAAGCCGATCATATAAAAAAAGCGCTACCGGCAATTTAACGGCAGCGCTTTTTTTGTCGCAATTTTATAACATTATAACAAATTACATTCCGTTTTTAATAAATGAATTATAAAGAGAGAGATACTTCTTATATTCTTTATATGCACTCTGTGCCATGGCTGCATCACCTTTTTGAGTAGCAGTCATATAGTTTTTATAAGCTTTGGTATATTTTTCGTATGCTGTCTGCGAATCTTTAACCTCTTTAGAAGTAACCTTGGGTTTAGCAGGCTTGGGTTGTTCTTTTACAGCAGGTGCTGAAGCTTTTTTATCGTCGTTCATTTTACCGATAAAGTCTGCAACTGCAGCATTTTCTTTTGCAGCGGCTTCCGGATTTATCTTGGTTTCAGGTATAACAGGGGTTTTCTTGCCAAAAAGTTTACTGATACCTTTAGCTGCCAGACGAGCAATAAGGCCTCCGCCAATAACGCCTACGGCCAGCATGGGGAAACCCATACCTAAGGTTAAGGCTCCGCCGGCTACAGCTCCGGCTACAGTTGCAAAATTAGCAACGCTGGAAGTTGTCCAGCCTAGCACCTTTTTACCTACAATAAAGCCGCCAACTGCACCAGCTGCCATACCAAGAGGACCGCCGCCCATTGCTGCGCCAACAGCGCCACCAAATACTCCGGCAGCTACTCCGCCGACATTTACGAATATTTTTTTAGCAACGCTGCCTACAGATCCGAGCAGACCCGCATGGGCAGTTCCAACTGGGCCTACGGTTGCCCAGATTGAAAACAGCATCGACAACAATAATAGGCAGGTTATATGTTTTTGCCTGTTTATAGTCATAGCATACATAAGTTATCCTCCTGATAATCAAGAGCCTTTAAAGCTGAATTTTCTTAATTATAAGAATGTTATAGCCAACCCGCAAGGTTGTACCCCAAAACTTTCTTATTTTCTTAATTGCAAAACTAAGTGCAAAACAACTATTTTGCCTTTAATCTTTCGTTAAGAAACATACAAATATACTGAGCCTGCTCGCGGGAGAGTTCAGTGGCTAATCTTATTTTTTTGCGACCTGTGCGATCAACCAGAACAACTTCCGGTAAAACCTGGACTGTTGAAGAATTTGCACTTGAAGATCTTCTCCAGCCAACCCTGACCTTATCTATATCCCCCCAATAAAACTTTTGCGTCGATTTCAGGGGGCCAACTCTGGTTTCAAAGATTCCCTCACCCCTCGTATTAACCAGAATCTTACGAACGCCAACAAGCTTGACTAATCCGGTCCATATTGCAATGAGCCCGCCAAGAATAAAGGGTAGAGCAAACAAGGTTTTAACCAAACTGAAGCCTTCTGAAACCTGCGGATAAAGCAACAAAGAAACAGGCATAATTATAAAAGGCAAGGAAAAAACAAGAATAAGAATACCAAGCAATGATCGAGTTTTGATTATCAGGGCAAAACTTTTCTTGCCCGCCATGGGAAAAAAGCCTTCGGGCGGTTTTTCTGACAGCTCGGCTTCGTCACAATTAAACTTTTCCCTCCATTCATCTTCTATGCGAAAACCATCTTCACACTTCGAACAAAAGGCAAAATTATCCCGCTCGTGAATATCACGAGCGGGTACCGGTTTCTGGCAAAAAGGACAAATATTTTTTTCAGAATTGTTTGTCACCTAATAATTATTGTCAGCAGTTCGACGAAGAAATTCTTCGATTTCGCCCAGTCTTTTATTAATGTCAGGAGTGATTAAACTACGGTTAAATCTTGACAAGACCAGCTCGATACCATTCTGCTTAAGGCCCATAGTCCAGATACCGCCTTCGAAGTCTCCATTAATATAATATTTAACCGTCTTGATTAATGCAAGATCAAGCCTTTTCACCATACTGGCCGCCACATGGCCCGGTGCGATGCGACTTTGATCGGAATCAACACCGACAACAAGAAATTCTGCTCTTCTTGAAGCATCAATAAGCCCAAGCCCGCTTTTTCCCGCAGCATGATAAATGACATCTGTACCTTTATTCGCCATTTCCAAACCAAGCTTGAAAGCCACTTCAGGTCGGCTGAAAGCCTCTGGCGTATTACCTACATAACGGACAAAAGTTTCGATATGGGGTTTTACAAATTTGGCACCGTTTTTAAATCCGCGCTCAAAGCTGGCAATTACAGGCGAATCCATCCCGCCCAGAAAACCAACTTTGTCATTTTCACTTATTAAGGCTGCAAAAGCTCCTGCATAAAAAGAACCCTGCTCTTCATCAAACAATACCGACAAAACATTAGGACCTGTAACTACAGAATCAAGCAACACAAACTTCTGGCGTGGATATTTTCCGGCTACTTTTCGTAATGCGTCATTGGCAAAAATTCCAACGGCACATACCAGATCAAGTTCACGCCGGCAAAAATATTCGAGTGCGGGTTCTATACCACTTATGGTTCCAGGCTCAACGACTTCAACCAGGCAAGTGCCATTTTCGCGCAATTGTTGTACTCCATCGTAAGCAGCATCGTTGAATGATTCATCTTCGAGTCCGCCAATCGACAGTACCACACCGATTTTAGGAATGGAATCGCCGGCGAAAATAGAACCGGGAACAATAACTAACAGCAGACAAACAACCAGAAAATACTTTAACCTCATTTTTCCTCCTGTGTTTACCAGTCTTCTGATTTACCAACAAGTGGTTTTGCATCTAATATGCCAAGTCGTCTCAATACGAGTTCCAGTGCTTGAAGCACCTCGGGAGCAAATTTACCTTCTTCGGAACGCATTTCCTGGAAACTCTCAAGATAGGTTCTTTCTATTGCGTAGGGTCGATAATGAGTCATTGCATCAAAAGAATCAGCTGCTCCTATAATCAGCGCACCAAAAGGGATATCGTCAATTTTATACCCATTCGGATATCCAGAGCCATCGGGGGCTTCATGGTGACAAAGAATCATTTCAGAAATTTTTTCCATTCCGGGGATTTCTTTGATCATCGCAGCACCTATTTTTGAATGTGTCTCCATGACCTTTTGCTGCTCAGGGCTTAACTGGTCAAGACTTTCAAGCAGTTTTGCAGGCAAACCGACTTTTCCTATGTCGTGCAGCATGGCTGCAATTTCTATTTCAGCAAGTTCGGCCTGAGCCAATCCCATTTGCTGGCCGATAGCTACCGAAAGATTTCTTACTCTGTCCCAGTGGCCGACATGTTCTTTTGCCTGATTTTCAAGAATTTTCATGCTTAAGCCCAGCAAAGATTCAAGAGAAAGAAAGTCAGAAAGCATTTTCAACGCTTCGAATGCTTTTGATGGAATGTTCCAGCTCTGCATTTCGGGCTTAGCTGATTTTGGTGCTCTAACACTCATCAGCCAGGTAATTCCACCAAGTGAAACTGCTTTCCATAGACGTCCGCCAAACCTGCTGACGTCTTCGCTGACAATATCCTCTGGAAAATTTGTCGGCGGCAGGCTGCCGTCTGCATCCTGACCGCGCCAGTTTCTTCCCCAGGGGAACCAGAGCTGCAGGTCATCGCCAATGCCGGAAAGAGACTGATTAAGAATGTTAAGCGCCGATTTCCAGACGCCTGTAATGCAACTAAGCTCCAGGGGCTTCATTAGGTATCTCCTGCTAAGTTTTCTGCCAGAATTTCTCAAGGCTTAATTCAGTTTAAAGTATACCAGATTAGATGCTTTAAGCAAACTTTCCCCCAATTTACAGCTTTGCGAATTCAGAAATTCTCAGTGAACCGTTATTAGCTAATTTTCAGAAATTTCGGTTTTATTTCTTTCTGTCAAATATAGAATTTAAACCACTGAGGCCACCGAGGGCTCAGAGTTGATTTTTTAATCTTTTTCAGCCAGGATTTGTCCTGT
>JBNJGH010000131.1:0-8637 GCA_051747585.1 Candidatus Rifleibacteriota bacterium | reverse complement strand
AATTGCTGGTCTGATTGTAAAAAATTGTTTTTTGTCTATATTGAGTTATAATTTAAAAATGCAGGTTCGATTAATTCGAAAAATCTCTACTTCTCAGAAAAACACATCAATTTTTAAAAAAAAATCTGCGTGTGCAGGCACTTCCCTGGTAGAAATCTTAATTGGTATAACCATATTAGGATTTACTGCCGCTCCACTTTTTTTACTTTTCGTTCAGGGAAGCGGAATGTCTAAACACGAATCAAATCGGGTTCAAGCACTTTATATAGCCCAGAAAGTTTTGTCAGAAATCAAAGCTGGAGTAGCCCGAAACCCCAATTTTATGTACAACGTTCAAACTAATATGCCTTTCAAATTAACCAGAGAACGCAAGTTCGCCTTTTCATCGTTCAAGGGAGCAAGCTTTTTGCAGATGATTGCCAGTCAGGATCTTCCAATCAGCAGGGAAAATTCTTTTTACCAGCAATTAGAAAAATATGACGTCACAGTAGACAGCGAAACGATAGCAAGAGGACAAATTAAATTTACAGTAAATGTTAAATGGGCAAATAAAAAAAAAGAAAGTTATGTTGAATTGGCTGGCCTCGTCGAAATTTTTCCCAATGAATTCAGGCAAAGAAAGTGATGTTTAGAAAACCAAACAAAAAAAAGGGATTTACGCTTGTCGAAATTTTAATCTGCGTAGGTCTTTTTGTCATGCTTATTGGTCTTGTTTTTTCTACCATGTCTTTTTTTCGCAGAACTTTTGTGAGAAGCAGTAATAGTGGTTGGAATTCTCAGCAGGCCGAATCTTTTCTGCTGAAAATCAATAATGACATTAAACAAATTAGCAGCATTGCCAAACCCGCTCCGGGTGAAACCGGAACATCCTTAAGTTTTAACACCATAGACGGCAATGAAATTAATTATGAACTTGCCGAAGGCGGCAATCTGATTAGAAAACAAAAGAACCAGAAAAGAGTGCTCGAAAACGTTGAATCGATAAACTTTTCAAGAAACGCATTCAATGTCATAGGGGTTGAAATAACTCTTGGTAAAAAGGGACAGAAAAAATTCAAGCTCGTAACAAGTTTATTTGCCTGGAACATCCAACGATGAACTACTCCATTTTAATTTGGCAAATGTTTTCAAATAGACCTGAACCTGCCTCGGGTATTCTCCGGTCCAGAAAAGGAATGGCAATTCCATTAGTTTTGGGAATGGTAGTTGTAGCAGGCATACTTGGTAGTACGATCTGGCTATCAGGTCGGGTTGGTAACAGAAGGGTCAATCAAACCATTAATCGCCTGCAATTGAGCAGCATTGCTGAAGCAGGCATTTCAAGAGGTTTTTCTAAAATTAAAATTGAACTTGAAAAGGGAATGCTTTTGAAAAAAATTGAAATTTCGCCTTTTACAACTTTATTTACCTTAAAGAACGGTGAAGGCAGCTGCAGAACAAAAGTTGAATATATTGGCAGAGAAAAATTCAAAATTATTTCTACCGGGCGATTTAACGCCTTTAAATCAAGAAGCCCTTCAGAGAAAGTAATGCAGATCATTGCAATAGCCGAAGTCAGAACCAGCACAGTACAAGTTGGTTACTACCATAAAAAATTTCTGAAAAAATATAATTGCTCTCTCACAATAAAAAGCAGACAAACCTATCTCAGCAAAAAGTAACAAAAACTAATAAATCATTCTGTAAAGATTTAATTTTACGACTACAGCCAAATAAAAATTTGCTTATATCTGTATTTGCATGGCTTAGATCCCATTCCTCGGAAAAGGTTTCTCTGTAGAAATCACAATGGACGGTGTAACGGACTCCAGCCGCCAATGGACTTGCTTCTCCAGCAAATCATCCAGGTATCTCTGAATGGTCTGATTGTAAAAGTTAATCTTTTAGGCTCCAGATCACCCTGCAAAGACTTTTGATAAGCCCATTTCAGGTCCTGAAAAGTAACTTTTTCTCCATTATTGTCTATGTTTTTCTTCTTTTTCACCATCCAGTCCAGAACCGCAAAAACATCTCTTTCAAGAGCTTCAAATTTTTTTATTTTATGAGGATCCGTTCCTGCATTTTTCCTTTGAATTTGCATGCCAAATCCCAGAACCATAGCCACATTTACCAACGAATGTCTGGTAGACAGCTCATTAAAGTTAGTATTCTGTGGAAGCAAATAGGTCTTTTCGCATTGTTCCATCATAGAAACAAGAGCGGGCGAACCGGGAAAAGCAAAAAGCTTACACGATAGAGACAATAAAATTACTCCAAACAAAAAAATAACAGTTGTTTTCTTCATATGATCCTCCCAAAGTGCAAGAATACCATGTCACAGTTAATAAAACCAAAAAATGACTCCACGCCTGGTCTGCCAATAGCTAAAGTGATAAAAAAACTGTTATTGTTATAAAAAGAATGAATGGATTTCAGGAGGAACCTATGGAACAGAATAATTGCTGGAGAAAGACACACAACAATTCTAAAATAAATAGCTCTGAATCTATTGAAAATGTAAATGCTCTGCCAAAAAAATACAAGCTTGATCTGGATACTCCAATGGAGACCTTTTTATTCTGGATGATAATAATCGGAGGATTCACTGCTTTCCTCGGTGTGATTTATTACCTTGACGGAGAAACGAATGCTCGAGCCCTGTTTTCTATTGGAGTAGTTGTTGCGGCCTTATCAGGAGTTCTATATAAAGCAACAGACAACTATTATATAATTGATGCAGATAAAAAAATGATGCTGTATCAATTCAAGTGTTTTACCATTAACAATCTGGAAATTTTTGCACCTTTTTCTTCAATTCATGCCATAACTGTCAATGGTAGAAGGCAGCACACCAAATCTACAACCTGGTGGGAATATCGGGCTGAAATGGTTCTGTCTTCCGGAAAAGTTTATCCGATAAGTGAATGGAAAAAGTACGCTTTTGAAGAAACTGAAAAAAAAGCAAGAAATATGGCAGATATAACCGGAGCAGAATTTGTTAAAACCTCTGAAGAAGATGTGTGCATTCCAGCTCGTGGACCTAAGGGCAAATACACTTTTAAAAAAAATCCAGCTGCATTTTTTCATCATTTCAAACAAACCTTATTGCATTCTTTAAAAGTGTTATTGGTAATAGCAGGTGTTGGTTTTTTTATGCTGATAGCAAAATTATTTTAAAACTCAGACTAATGCTTGTAACTTTTGCTGCGCAGAGTTATGTACAGAATCTCTCCGGGCTGCCACAATCTCATTCTAGCGCCCCAGGCACCCGTACCACGACCGATAAGAAAATGCATATTTTTTACTCGGTAATGTCCAATAAAATACGAGTAGCGCAAGCGTAAAAGATAACCGAAGGGCCAAACCTGACCTCCGTGAGTATGCCCCGAAATCATGAGATCAAAACCGGCATCGGCAGCACCTTCAACATTTGTCGGAGCATGAGAAAGCAAAAGCGAAACACTTTTGTCTGGTCCGGCAAGTTTTTTTAGTAATTCAGGTTTGAGATCACTTTTCTTTCCGCGACCCCGACGATAATCGACACCGGCAAGCCACAAACCCGGCTGTATTTCTACAGACCGGTCGCGCAACCACTGCACCCCGGCTGACTCAAACAATTTAAGGGTAGCGGCAACATCTCCGTGAAATTCATGGTTCCCGGTCACCGCCCACACACCAGACGAAGCTTTAAGTTGACTCATGGTTTCTTTAAGCCCCGGGATAAGATGTACATCGCCTTCGATTAAATCACCGACAATTACTATAAGATCCGGTTGCAGTTTACTGACCTGTTTAATTCTTGCCTCAAGCCACTCTCGGCCAATTGCTACGCCAAGATGCATATCTGATATTGCCACTATCTTCATGCCATCCAGTTCAGGTGGCAAGTTTTCCATTACTAATTCATGGGGGGTCACCACCGGAGCACGCACACCCTGGACAATTGCTGTCACAGCAAGGCCTATTCCGACTAATATTGCAACAAAGCGCAAGATTTGTATTCGCTTTTGCAGCCAGAAACCAAAACCGGTTACAAGATCTACCACAAACAAGCAAAGCGCAAGTAAAAACAAAGACATCAGCCAGTAGAAAGAAAACTGAGCCAGGAGCCAGGTTACAGGCCCGATAGGCTCATCGCCGATCTGAACCCCGACGATATAAAATATCCACACAAATATGACCGCCAGCCACCAGTTACGAACACCAACTTTTCCTTTTACAGCCGACATAGTGCCGATACGATGTGCGCTGTAAAAGTGTAAAATACTACCAATTACATTTAAAATCAGTGAAAACACCGTATTTCTCCAAATTGAGACAAACTAATCTAATGGATTCATCTTTATCAATTTCAAGGTTATCTGCATATTTACAAAGTCTTCAGGAGCTGGTTCGCTGCAACTTTGCGGCATTTCTTCCGGCTTAATATTCGCTGCAAATACTTTTACTCCGAATCGGTCGGTATCAGAAACAGGCCATATCGCAACATATACAAATATATTCTCATAAACTTCGCCCGGGCTGTAAAGCTTATAGCATTGCAATGCATGACGACCTTTATGCTCCAGGGAACCGCTTTTTTTCCAATACTTTGGTGGAAAACTTTCTGAAATCCAACACTTATCAGGTACGTCCCAGGCAAAAATTGGGGGAACCAGCAATGCAAAAACAAAGCTAACAAAAATAATAGAGAACCAGATTTTTTTTAAATGCATATTTGCCTCCATAGATTTTAATATAACACAAAATCAAGGTTTTGCTGAGCCCACCAGAAGGAAGTTCAAAAAATCCTGATTAAATAAAAGACAAAAATACGAGGGTAAACCTGCCTTATAAAACGCGCCTGAAGATATATTGCTTTATCCCGCCGGGACAAATTTTCCGGTAAAGGCCATATAAGCAAATACATATATGGCAATAAGCAATCCAAGTCGCATTAATTTGACGCTGCAGCTACCACTCACAGCCTCACCACGATCAGCCAGCCATCTGCCTTCGTGCGACCACCTTGTCATTCGATCAAAAATTGCAGCCAGGCCCGGAACAAATGTACATGCATACAGAAGAATAGTAATAACAGACGCAACAACCGAATCTCTTATCAATGCCGGGTTTTTCCAGCAGGAATAAAAAAGAAAGAAAACCGGCAGGAAAAAAGGCAAAATAAAATATTTAATAAAAAACATAGGCTTTGAAATATTCCCTTCAGCAATTTCACTCAAAATAACATATTAAAAATGAGAATCTTGATTTTAGCAGAAATTTCTTTCATAATCGGGCCATGACAAATGAAATAGATCTACACGGGCTTCAGGTTATTGATGCCTTGGAAGCTTTTATAAACTTTTATAATGCAAAAGTAAAAAAGGGTAACTTTTCTGCTATAAGTGTTATACACGGATATGGCTCAAGTGGAGCCGGTGGAAAAATCAATATCAAGCTGAGAAAATTTCTGACTGCGAATGAAAGTAAGCTCAGCTTTGAGCCGGGAGAATATCTTTTTCCGGCTAATCCGGGAATTACAATGGTTAAACCACGAAAAACACTGCCTTCTTTTATTGATGCACTGGCATCAGAAATTCTTGAATTTTGTTCTCTTCCCAGAACCAAAAGCAAAATCTCAGGTAAATTCAGACGCTATGGAGAACAGAGAATAAAAGCATCATTAACTACACTTGAAAGAAACGGGCTTGTTAAAACCTCAATTAAAGGCAAACACAAGATTTTTGCTGCTGATTAAGCCTGTTTCATTCATTGCAACAATACTAATTTGAGAGAGTTATTCCCAAGGGCTTTAAAATGGAATTAAAAACCCAACTTTTATCAAAAAATCGAAACAATCGCCTAAGGTTTGCCCTGGGAGTTTTGATGCTTTTCGTTGCCCTGGGGGTTTGGCTGCATTTCTATAACTTTTCTCCAGAAACCTATACTGGTGAAATTTATATGGAACCGGCTTCGAAACGATCAAAAGAGTATCTCGCCTTTAAACTTCATAAGAAAAACAAAACACAGACCTTCATGGTTCTGGTTAAAGATTTAAATTTTTACTCAACAATTGAATCTTTTCGTAACAGTAAAGTTAAAGTAAAAGCTTTTCTCCACTTTCATGAACCAGAAGATTTTAACAAGATTGAGATTGTTGAAATTAACTCTGTAAAACATTAGCTTTGAATTATGATAATATTAAAATGCTTGAAGAGTTTGATGCTTAAGATAAAACAAGGCTTTAGTTAAATAAGGATATTAAAATTGAAAAACAATAATAACCTGAAGCAAATCGTTCAAATACCTTTAAAGCCTGTTATTACCAAAGCAGGCTTTATGATTTCCCTGTTTTCTCTGGTTCTTTTCTCTTTTTCAATAATCAGGTATTTTATGGGAATTCCTTTTGTACCATGGTTTTCAATTTTAACGATTTTCGGAATTATCTTTGGATTTTTTCTAAAAAAAGTTTTTGATGGCAAAGTTATTTTTAATCCTTCAAAAAGAAAAGTATTATATGAAAGTTATTTTCTGGGAAACAAAAGCTCGTCAATCCTTTGCGACTTTTCACAAATCCAGGCAATCGCAGTTGAAAGTGTAACTGAAACAACCAGAATCTCAAGAACTTCAAACGTTTATGACTCCTCTTCACAATATAGAATGATTGCTTTATTAAAAAACGGGAAAGTGCTTACACTCTCAGACTTCGCAAACAACGAAAGCGAAATAAATAAATTGGCCACCCAAGCTGGCGAACTTACCGACCGAAAGGTTTACGAGGGTGAGCCTTCGAAAAAATTTATTGTTAAACGTATGCCCAATGGAAAATTTGATTTTGTGGCAGAAATCGGACATACCGGAGGAAAATTCATTAATTTTCTAATTGCCCTGGTTGTTCTCATTATTTTAATAATAATAAGCACAAATATATTGGATTGATTGTCTCACCGGACGTGCCATAAAATACACTCTCGAATTTAGATTCAGGCTGTTTGCTTATTATTTTAGGGAGAATGAACAATTCCAAGCAAACCATCAATTGAGACGTCTTCGTCAATTAAAGACCAGTGAATACCATACCCGGAGGGTGAAAGTTCAAATTTCTGCAATTCGTCAGGATTGGCTTTCCCGAAAACAGGAGAAATCTGTTTTAAGTCAATCTCAACCTTTTTTCCATCGACTTCAAGAGAAAGAATATCTTTCTTAACTTCCAGATTTTTTACCTGATGATAAAGGTCCATTATTTTTCCTCCTGGAATTTCTTCCATTGTTCAACAATATAATCAAAGTGGTTGAAGATAATCTTTCTGATCTGCCTTTTATCTCTAGGTGATAAACCAAAAGAATAGGCCTCAGAAAAATCTGTAAAACTTGAATTTAATACTAAGAAACGCTGATTTCAAACATTTCTATTTTTTACGATCCTTTTTCTTCTTTTTATCAGGTTGAAATCCTATTTTCCTCTTTGGCGGTTCTGGTGATTCAAGCAAGGGTAGAATTGCTTTGTCTAAAACCTCAAAGGCTTCGTCATGTTCAGAAAGCCGTTTTTCTATAGCTTCAAACCTTAGATTTGCTTTATCAAGTGCTGTAAGCTTCTCCCTTAGCTTTATAAAAGCCTCAATTATTTGAATACTTACCTTGATCGCTTGTTTGCTTCGCAAAACATTAGCAAGCATTAGTATTCCATGCTCGGTAAAAACCTTTACAGGCTTCCTTCTTCCACCACGCTTGCCGCTCTGAGTCTTGTTTTGCTCGTTTGAAGTCACAAATTGTGATATCAAACTTCGTTCCTCGCTTATAGAAAGACTAAACATAAAATTTTCAGGGAATCGTTCTTTATTCCTGCTCACTGCCTGATTTAAACTTCTTGTTTCAACCCCATAAAGCTTAGCAAGATCACTATCAAGCATCACTTTTTTATTACGAACCTGATATATTCGCTTTTCTATCTCTTCAAAGGAAATCAATTCTTTTGCCATAATGAAAAGATATAAAGAACAAAAAGAAAAGTAAACAAACTTTAAAATCTTTTAATTTTCCACCAAAATTTCCCCTGAATTTGATCACTAATCTGGAAAACTTTAACATGAAAGAAATACGTAAAACATTTAATACAAAGAAAAGTGTTTCTGAAGCAATTGGGATTAAAACAAAAGTCCATTGTCCTCTTTGTTAAGCCCTACCTCAGCAAGATCTCTTAGATCGTCAGATTTCTGTCAGACAACCATGTGACCAAATTCTTTCAGGTTAAAATCACCTTTACCTTCAAAAAATTCTCTCATTGCAAGTTCTACCTCTGAAAATTCTGCTTGAAGGTAGTCAGCAAAAACTTGTGGATAAATCTTGTTTTTCCTGAACTTCTCCAAATCTTTCTGGCAGAATATTTTGCACAGGAGGTTCTTATACGACTCCCGCCCTTCCTGGGCTCCGCGTGTATAAGCCCATCCATGGGCAAATGCCAGATGCATCAGGTTAGATTGCGTCTGGTGCTCGATCATAAAAAAATTTCCCGGTAAAATTATCCCGGGAAGTTCTTTAATAGCAGGTTAATAATATATAGTTGGAGCTTTATCTAAGGCATCAAACAAAATTTAAATTATATATTATAAATATGAGGGTAAAACTTAAGAGTAACGCCTGAATTTACAGGTCTATTTCCTGTTCTACCTGTTTGAC
>JBNJGH010000130.1:0-8724 GCA_051747585.1 Candidatus Rifleibacteriota bacterium | reverse complement strand
CCGGAGTTTTGTTTAAGTCAACGGTATAGGTTTCTGCAGTTTCGTCTGCGATATCTGACCAGCCGGAGTTGCCGTCGTCACTCATCTGCCACTGGTAATCTGGGGTGGCATCAGCAGGTGCCAAAGTACCGGCAGTCAAAGTTTCACCACTGTCAGGGGTGCCGCTGATATCTGCAATTGCGGTAATCGCAATAGCACCGATTTTAACCGCTGCAGACTTTTGAACGCCTGTATAGTTGCCTTTACCTGTGGCGACAACCCGAACATATTTGCCTGCCGGGGTTTTATTTAAGTCAACGGTATAGGTTTCTGAAGTTTCGTCTGCAATATCAGACCAGTTTGTGCTGCCGTCGTCACTCATCTGCCACTGGTAATCTGCGGTGGCATCAGCAGGTGTCAGATCACCTGCTGTCAAAGTCTCACCACTGTCAGGCTCGCCGCTGATATCTGCAATTGCAGTAATCTGCGCTATTCTTTTAAAAGTTATTGAATATGTTTTTTCTGTTAAATCTTCTGCAGTTACTTTTACAGGCAGCTCTGTAACGTATTCGCTTAATGAAAGGGTTGTAGATGCTGTGGATTGGGAAGTTTTACCATTAATCTCAATGGTAGCAAGCTCAGAGGTTGCGGAAACAAATAAGTTAATACGGGTCACACTGAAATCAAGTTTAACCTCATAGCTTGTAACCTCAGAAGAAAAAGAAGGGGATAATTCGCCTTCACTTATTATCAAAGATTCAATATCAGCAACGCTGCTTTTTTTTGACCATCTGGCATAAAGCGTAAGATTGTCTTCAACCCTGTCAGTGGCATAATTCCACTTTGATTGAAATTCTTTGTCTTTATACCAGCCCTTAAAGTTATAGCCTTCTCTTGAGGGTTCCTGTGGTTCTGAAAGTTTTCCACCTTCCAAAACCCGCCGGGAATTAATTTCTGTTCCGCCGTTGGAATCAAAGCTTACCTTAAATGCACCTTTTACCGGTATTCTCAGGTGGGTTGTAGCTCCCTGGTCCATCTGATTTACAACTTTTATCGTTATAACAGCAGGATTTGCTCCCTGTTCGGGCGCTGTCCATGTTCTTTTGTAAGATCCATCATTTTCCATAATTATTGGACCGAGCTCCCCAGCATTGGCAGACCAGGTTTCGATTTTGCCACTTTTGGGTGTAACAAAGGCTTTTAGATCAAGTTTTTGCCCGGCATCAACTTTTGTTTTAATCTTGTCTTCAAACAGTCCTATAATACTGACTACAGGGATAGAATTCAGAGAAGGCGATGAAGGAACTACAGCCTCAATTACAGAAATTTCATCATCTTTATCTGACACAAAGGAAACAGGTATTACAAATCTATTATTCGATTGCGGCCGAACAATTATGTTATTGATAGCTTCTATTCCTTCAAGCTCGGGCAAAGCCGGCGTTTTGAAAGAGCCGTCATCGCTTTCAATCGGAAATTTTATGCCCCATAAAGAAAGCTCTGTGCCTGCTCTGAGCGGATTCCCATTTTCATCCTTTAGTTTCCCTTTAACGAAGTTAGTTGCTTGATAAAGTATTAGAAGGTCATTTTCAGCAACCTCATTGCTTTCGACGTTTTGGGGCTTTGAACGCATAAGATAGGTTATTCCGTTTTTGATAAATTTTCCGACTACTCTGTATTTTCCTGGAGGAAGACCGGTAATTAAATAATTACCTTCACTGTCGGTTGAATATTTTTTATTGCGAAAGCTTTCGAGCCATACAGTAGCATTTGCTGCCGGTTGAGTTGCAGATTCGCTAGCTGAAGCTCTTAGAGAAGATGACGGATTCGAGGTTACAACAACTTTACCTTTTAAGACAGAGTTGCTAACAACATCCGGGTTGTTACCAAAATTGATTATTCTGCAACCTGTTATCGCAAAAAGCAATAAAACAGAAAACAAAAGAATTATAAAAAAACGATTTCGCAAAACAATCCCCCCGGAAAGCAGTAAATTTTTAAATCATTTAAATAAAATTAGCATAAGCCAAAATTATAAACAAATAATGAGTGCCCGGGACAGTAATTATCCATTTGTTTGTAGAAACCGTTTCAAGACATTTAAATTGCTTCGCTTCGACTTCGCTCAGCACAAGCACTTCAACTCCGCTCAGGGATCGCACGGTATGTCATCGTATATTGGTGGTTGAGCGTTAGTCGAAACCACCGATGAACGATGACAAGGTCATTTCGACTAACGCTCAATGACCACAATTTTTGTCATTGCGAGGAGTTCTGCGAAGCTGGTTTCTTCGTAGCTTTAGCGAAGTAGAATAGCGAAGCAGAACGACGAAGCAATCTTTGATATGCTCAAATTAGTACATAACAAAAAATACAAAAATGTCTTGAAACTCGCTAATATTACTAAATGGATAATTACTGCAAGTGATATTTCAGTCGGATGCATTTTCAGTTGTCGCAGATTCTTCACCGGCTTGATCGATAACTTCATTTTTCCATTTTCTCGAAACAATTCCGAGCGTCAAAATGCCACATCCGGAAAAGATCAGGTCAATGGCAATAAGAGTTCCGAGTAAAATAGATGCAATAGCCGGCCATAGGCCTATTACCAGAACGCCCAACACAATGCCGAGAATTCCGCTTAAAAGTAGCCAGTTAAACCCAAATACTTTTTTGATTTGAAGAGAATACATCACACGAAATATTCCGGCTACCAGAAAGTAAATTCCTACAGCGAGTGAAAGAGATAGAATTCCGGTAATGGGCCAGACAAGCAAAGCAATTCCCAACAAAAGTGAAACAGCCGCTCCTACAAAATACCAGGTAATACCGGGTGTTCGTAACATTTTGAATCCCTGAATAAATTGTACTATTCCAACGGCAATCAAAATCGAGGCGAACAGGATTTCGGCTGTGATAGTGGCTATTCTCGGTAGAAGAAAGGCAATGAAGCCTACAAAAATAGTGCATAACCCGAAAACGATAAACCATGGCCAATGTTCTGCAGCAGCTTTCATCTCTGGCAAATTATAGGATACGGAAGATGCGCTTTTGACTTCAACTTTGGTTTCCATTTCGTTTCCCCCTTAAAAGATTTTGTTAAAGGCTCAACCCAGCTGGTCGTTGCTAACCAGCACCGATGCATAGTTTTATTAAGGTTTCAAAAGCCTCTAACTTCAAGTCTCATGTATTGTCTTGTTACTTAATAATCTAACAGAATAAAAGCTTTCGTCAAATTCATTTCCGTTACCCAGCTATTCTCCGTCAGCGACTATCAAATTGTTTCAGAAAAGAATTTGCCTCACACTAAGCCTCAAAGCCACAAAGAAAATAACCACAGAGCGCACAGAGAACACAGAGAATCTTTTTCAGCCATTGTTTCCTTCTTCAGCAAGCCTTCAGAAAAGCACTTGTGTTTTTCTGAAGGCTTGCTGAAGAAGGAAAAGCCGGGCGGTAAAACCGCCGGCTATTTGTCCACAGGACAAATCCTGGCTGAAAAAGATTAAAAAATCTACTCTGTGTCCTCGGTGGCCTCAGTGGTTTAAATTCTGTATTTGACAGAAAGAAATAAAACCAGAACTTCTGGAAATTGGCCAATAACGGTACACTGAGAATTGCTGGCCGTTACCCTGTTTGTGATAATTACTGTTTTGTGGTTGAGGTTAGTTGCGTATAAAACATTTTTTAGTCTACTATTATATAATAATAAAATTGAACACGGGGATAATATTTTGAGTGATGAACATTGACACATCACTATAAGAGGAGTCTGTATGTCCGAAAAAATGAGTTTTGATGTAATTGGTATGTCCTGCACTTCATGCGCGGCAAACATTGAAAAGGCCTTGAATAAAATTGAGAATGTGAAAAGCGTCAAAGTCGACTATCCGAGCAAAAAAGCGACTGTTGAGCTGGCCGAACCTGTGCCTGGGGAAAAACTAATTCAGATAATCAAAGATACTGGATATGACGCTGTTCTGGCAGATCAAGCAGATAAAAAAGTTCAGATCGAAGAGCAACACCTTAAAAGAGAGAAAAACAGGCTGATTGCTGCATGGCTTATAACATTGCCACTTACTGTAAAAATGTTTGCGCATATGGTTTTTGGCTATATGCTTTTTTCCCAAAGCGTTGAGCTGCTTATAGACTTGATTTTCTCTTTCATTGTTATCTTTGTAATTGGGTATCCGGTCATTGTTACAACAATTAAGTCCTTCGCGAAATTGTCTTTTTCAATGGATGCTCTTATTGGTATAGGAACAATAGCGGCTTATTCAACCGGATTGCTGAACTACTTTGGCGTCGATATCGAAAGCTTTGCAATTGTTGGCGCCATGATTATGGCAATTAATTTTATTGGAAATTATATGAAAGAATTGGCTACCGGCAGAGCTAGCCAGGCAATACAACAATTGCTGGAGTTGGGAGCAAAAGAAGCGCATCGCCTTTTACCTGACGGCTCAACTGAAGATGTTCCTGTCGATTCTCTCCAGCTGTCAGAAATCGTTCTGGTAAAGCCGGGTGAAAAAATTCCTGTTGATGGGGTGGTTGTAAAAGGTGAGAGCTCTGTCGATGAGTCGATTGCTACCGGTGAGTCGATTCCTGTTGATAAGCAGAAAGGTGATGCTGTCATCGGTGCAACAGTAAATCAACAGGGCGCGTTACAGGTTAAGGTTGAAAAGCTGGGCAAAGATACCTTTCTTTCACAAATCATCAAAATGGTGGAAGATGCGCAGGGTAGCAAAGTGCCTATTCAAGCTTTTGCTGACCGGGTGACAGCTGTGTTTGTGCCGATAGTAATGGTTCTGGCCGTGTTAACTTTCGCTTTCTGGTTCTTTTTCCCGGAATTTGCTGCAGGAATAGCAGCAAACTTCTCAACAATTCTTCCGTGGATCAATCTGGATAGAGGGAAAATTTCCATGGCATTATTTGCCTCTATTGCCACTATTGTGATTGCATGTCCATGTGCTTTAGGCCTGGCTACTCCCACGGCATTGATGGTTGGCATGGGAAAAGGAGCTATGGCTGGTATTTTGTTTCGCAATGGTGAAGCGATTCAAACCGCCCAGAAAATTGATACAGTTGTATTTGATAAAACGGGAACCATAACAGAAGGAAGACCCACAGTTCGCTCAGTAAAGATTCATGACCATGATTATGAAAATGAGTTTTTACAGATCTTGACTTCGGTAGAAGGCTCATCCGAGCATCCTCTGGCAAAAGCAATCGCAGATTATGCTTCCCGGCAGAACATACAGGCGTTGGATGTTGAGGAATTTCAAGCTATTAGCGGCAAAGGGCTGGAGGCTCTTGTTCAAGGCAGAAAAATCCATGTTGGCAGTCCAAAATATTTCCAATCTTTAAATATTGATTTTTCCGTTATGGCAGATTTGATTCAAGCAGAACAGGATAAGGGCCATACGGTAATACTTTTGTCAGACGCTGAGCAGTTTAAAGGCTATGTAGCAATAGCTGATGTTGTAAAAATCGATTCAAAGACAGCGCTGTCTGAATTGCATGCGTTAGACATAAAAACCATTATGCTGACAGGCGACAATCACAGAGCTGCACAAGCCATTGCTGCTGAAGTCGGTATAGACGATATTGAAGCAGAGCTTTTGCCTCAAGACAAAATTGCGGTTGTCAAACGTCTGCAAGAGGAGGGCAACATAGTTGCAATGGTAGGGGATGGCATAAATGATGCACCCTCACTCAAGCAGGCAGATGTCGGAATTTCGATTGGAACGGGAACAGATATTGCTATAGAAGCAGCTGATATTACGCTTGTGTCAGGAAGTCTGAATGGTGTTGTTAAAGCCATTCGTTTGTCTAAAGCCACGTTTGGAAAAATCAGGCAGAATTTGTTCTGGGCATTCTTCTATAATGTCGTGGCCATTCCGCTGGCAGTCTTGGGACTTTTGCACCCGGTCATCGCCGAGCTTGCTATGGCGTTTAGTTCTATCAATGTTGTTATAAATTCACTTCGCCTGAAAAAGGTAGAAATTTAATTATTTCGGATTATCTTTAGATTTCTGTGTGCGCGTATCGCTCGATTCTGTACCTTCGTTTTCAATTGTTTCGGCCAGCTCAAGCAATAGTTTAAAAACGCGGGCATAGTATTCTTTATCAATCATGGTATCGTCTCGGGTAAATCTCAGCCCGTTTCTGTTTATTTCCAGGCTGAAGTATCTTATGGGGGAATTGATACTAATCCAGCCTTTTTTCGGACTTTTGAGCTGAAGCATCTGGTTTCTGATTGGCTTTGAAAGTATATGTCGAATCAAATCCTGAGGACCTCCATAAATAGCGAAAGCACGATCAAACTTCTGGTCATTTATTACTATCTCTTTCCTTGACAAAATTTTGTCTTCAAACCTGTTTAAGGCTATTTTAATCTGCTCGACCAGTTTATTTAAAAAACCATAACTGAAACTGTCGTGGCTAACCTCAGGTGAGAGCGATAGTTTTAACCCTGAACTAGTATTTACCGGTATAGTTATATGGGTATAGTAAACTTTGCTGTTTCGGTATCCTCTTCTCCATTTATGTTGGAAAAGAACCTTTCGATTTCTTAATTTACCCGAAAGATAGATCAGGCCAAAAAAGCCCTGCGTCAGATCTTTAAGACTGAGAAAATTTGCAAGCTCCTGAGCCTTCTTCCGGGTATAATAATAATTGCCCGCATAAAGGCCTGAAATGATTATAATTATTCCTGAAATAAACAAAAACTGATTGAGATTTTCCATATTTTAACCTGTTCAATTATAAATTTAATACATTATATCAATTTTAAATTATCGGTTGTAAGCTTAGATCGGCGAATCGTTTTTCGATAGTTTTTTTGAGTAGGTTTCTTTGTTTGTCGGTCATCGAGATATTATACAAAATCGCATTGTGGCGCTCGAAGCGTTGTAACAGTTTGTCGAGCATTTTGCCGGTTGCGGTTTGTGAAATGCCAAAGTGTTCTCCGAAGTTGATAAAATTTTTACGCTTCAGATTATCATCTCTTCCATCCAGTTTTATTGCCATTTTGTGGTCACCATAAATATAGGTGCAAACGAGATCATACACCGGCGAAACTTCTGCCATATTGCTGCCCGGTTTTACCAGCAGACTGATGTTTTTGGCATGTAAATCACCATTACCTGCAAGATAAGAAAAAGCGTAAAGCTGCAGCAATTTTAAAATTGCCGGTTTTGCAGCTGAGACATGTTTTTCTATTTCTTTGACAATATCATTAAACGAAATGCGGTATTTATCTGCCGGATACCTGTTCAAAAACTGGCAGGCGTCTTCCTGATGATGCATTAAAAAACAATGTTTTTTTGCGCTCCAGGTTCTGTCGAATCTTGTAACCAGTAGTCCCGGATTGTTGTCTTTGTCTTTTACTATTTTGGCCTTTTCTGTTTTAAGGCCGCATTTGCGTGCCAGTTCCAGGCAATGGTATTCATTTTGAACCAGATTAGCTTTGTCGGCAGGATTCAACTTCAAAATATACATCGCATCTTTTTTAGCAATATTAAGCGGAAAACTGATCATTGAAGCAGAAATTTTGTTTTGTACTCCGGCCAGAGAGTCGTCATTAAAAATTTTATTGCTGGTAATAGTTTGCTGGAAATAATCATAAAAATTGATTTCTTTTAATCTGGGAGCAGCCCATTCACTTGTTGAGCCTTCAGAAGTGACATAGACGTCGCCGATCACATTCTGGCCTATCGCGGCCAGAATACTGAAAAGATCGTCTTCGCTGGTTTTAAGATTCTTGACCAGATTTTTGAATCTAAGCCCCTCAGGCAGAAGGCCGGCGAAAAAAGGGAAAAGATTGACTCCATAATTTTCCCAGATATGTTTATTCTTTTTCATTGAAAAGGCAATACCGTCAAAATCTTGTTGTTGAAAAAACTCTTTAGCAAATTCAAATTTGCAGCCTTTGTCTGTTCGTTTCAATAGCCCGGCATGTGTTCCATTGCGGGCAATTTTAAGCTCGGTAATTTCTTTCGGGTTCTTCATGTAAGATCAATATCCTTTGAAATAATGAGCCCGGCTTTGCCGGTTTTAAGCGACAATTCAAGGCCGAGAACCTGCAGAACATCAAGTAATTTATCGAGCTGAGCTCTGGGATGACCTGATTCCAGCCTGGAAACATAGTTGAGGCTTACCCCGGCCAGGTCGGCAAGTTCTGTTTGCGACAGATGCAAATGCTTACGGCAATTTCTGATTGCTGCGCCCAGTTTTTCAGCTGCTTCCTTGTTTGTATTTTTCATAAAATTTCCACGATCGATTAAAAATTATCTGATTTCAACTAAAATTATACTGATTTTGGAAAAATTTACAACGTTCGCAGTAAAAAATGTAAAGATATATATGTTGTTGCCTGATTTTGCACAAAATTGCTATGTTCGTGTGAAAAAAGATGCTTCGCGCGATTTTCTCCAGGTTTCGAATTTACAATTAGATTATTGACCAATATTTGTTTATTGAGAGTTGTTTAGAATGAAATGCCTGTCTTTGTGCCAATTTGCAGGATTATTGATTATATAATTCGATATTCGATTATAATCGTCTATTGACCGAATAACATGGTCGTAGAATCTTGTTTGCCATGCGAATACGAGGTTGTTTTTTCGGGCGTGGGTGGTCACCGATGATTTAAATCCCCGAATTATTGAAGCCAGATTTTTTGATTGCGGCCCAAACCTGTTACAACATTCACCCGTAGAGACGCGATGCATCGCGTCTCTACGA
>JBNJGH010000129.1:4275-9164 GCA_051747585.1 Candidatus Rifleibacteriota bacterium | reverse complement strand
GGGGTGTTGCAAAAAGTTTTTTGCTTCATCGACAAGCACCTTTGAATCTCTTGATCTGATAAATCTCCCCTGGTGTAAAGCCAGAGCGCAAAATGAGCAAGCCCCGACGCAACCTCGATGAGACTGAATCGAAAATTGAACAGGCTCCAGCGCGGGCACTTTTTCTTTATAAAGCGGGTGAACCTGTCGATTGAACCTGAGCTCGTCAAAATTTTCAATTTCCCGTTGATAAGTTGAAGTATCCGGTGGAAAACAGATTATGTCGCCCTTTGAATGCTGCTGTATAAGAACGCTTCCTTCCGGTCTTACCGATTTATCAAGAATAAGACTCATCTTTAAAAATGAATCCGCGTTTTTTCTACATTCTTCAACTGAGGGCAAAATAAGGGGTTGTTCGTTCAGCCAGTCTTTCCAGGAATTGTGCTTTACCCTGATGCAGGTTTGAGCTATGCGAGCAGGTTTATATTCAGGTTTGCCCGAAAAATATTTTACAATTTCAGGCAAAACGGATTCTGCCATTCCATATACGAGAAGGTCAGCCGGAGCATTCATTAAAACCGGGTCTCTAAGCTTGTCTTCCCAGAAATCATAATGAACGAAACGCCTTAATGATGCTTCTATTCCACCTATGACTAAAGGAGTGCCCGGAAACAGACGTCTAAGCATTTGGGTATAAACTTGAACTGCTCTTTTGGGTCTTAGACCGGGTTTGCCACCAGGAGAAAGCCGATCATTGCTTCTGGGCATTCTGGTTGCTGTAAAATTTGCCACCATGCTGTCCATAGCTCCGGGCGCAACCGCAAAAAACTTCCGTGGTTTACCCCAGACTCTGAAATCTTCAGGATTTTTCCAATCAGGCTGTGCAATAACGGCAACGGTACAACCAAGTTTCTCAAGAGAACGACAAACTACCGCCGCAGGAAAAGCCGGATGATCGACAAAAGCATCACCGGTAATTAAAATAACATCAAATTCTTCTCTATTATCTGCTGATGGCTTATAAGTTTTTCCCCTGAAGGCAAGAGAAGGATAACCAATTTTCGCCATAAAATTTACCACTTCGCATCAAGCTCTATTACCTGAATTGCCGTAAATCGGGCCTTATCTATTAAATAAAGCGGTGAAACAAGATACTTGTTTTGAACAACAATTGCAGAAGACGATCCGCCATCGAGAAAAATCGCATCCTGAACCTTATTAAAAACAGGGTTCTTAACAAAAGTTCTGGCGATTTTATGAAGATTAAGCCCTTCTTTAAAAACCAGTAAATAAAGATTTCTTTCAGAATCCTGGGCAATAACCGTATGCCTGCTTGTCTGATCTTCCTTTCTAAACAAAAATCTTTGCCGAATATAAGATTCTCGATGAACATCATGGCGGTTACGCAAGATCCAGCCGCCACCGCCCAGCAGGTTGTCAATTTTGCCAAAGACGCTCTCTACATTAAACCAGGCCAGCTCTTTAAAAGCATAACGCAACAGATCAGGGCCTTTTACCGATGTTTCGCCTAAATACCAGAACTGGCGATTTTTTGTAGCCCGAAAAGAAGCAACGAAACAGCGGGATAACGAAGCAGGAATCTGCATTACATCAGGGGGGAAAGTTCCATCAGAGACCACCTGCCCTAATACACCCCGGGAAGAATAAAATGAACCGTTGACTGCCGCAATCAGATTTTTACCATAAATCTTTCGACATTCTTTATAGCGCTCGAGCAACCCCTTGTCTGAAGACCAGGTATCGACCCTGATCTCAACCTTACCCTGAACAATCTTTATCCCCTTACACTCTTTAGTTCGTATTATCTCAACGCCATCGGGCAAGTTGTCAAAAGTCTTTTCGTCCATCGCTCCTGAAACTTTGTTGAAAATTTTTCTAATTTCTTTTTTCAGGCTTCCGGTGGCATTTTTCCCCGCATAAAGATAGCGTGAAAAAACCAGTGCAAAAATAAAAGCTGTAAAAATATACTTTGAATTTTTAATCATGATCATTTATTGAAAAACTTCTGAAACATCTGACACATCAACAGAGAAAAATGTGTTTGTTTCGTCTCCTCCGTTCTGCCATGCCATCCCAACCTGGAACGTCAAAGGAATGCGTTTGAACAGCAGTACCTGTGAACGAAGCTCGATACCGCGATCAAAAAAGAAATTAAAATCTTTGCCGGTTCTTACATCACCCATTTCGGCAAAAACTTCAGCTACCATAAATTCATTATATATCCATCCCATAAAACGCGGAAACTGGAAATTTACCGGATGACCGAGATGCAAAGAAAAAGCACGCAATGAATCTCCTGATTTAAAAGCAGAATCAAAAGCGCGCATAAAGTCATTTCCGCCAAGACTTAAATCTTCGGGGCGCCTGATGTTTTTCTTTTTATCGTCTTCAGCAAGCCACATCCTTGAAGTCAAAACCCAGTCGTTTTTAAGCGGAATAAATTCATCCCAGCGCAGACTCATACTGTCATAAACCATTTGACCATCAAGAAAATCATTTCCTTTTTTATAGGTTGCAGTTATTTTTCTACCCTTTCGCGGGAAAATCTCCCAATACGGCCAGGTTTTAATTGCCCGATGTTTTATTCTGGTATAGAAAGAATGATCTCGACCAACGGTTGGAACAGGTTTTCCATTTTGGGGAATTTCAGCAATGCCCCGCTTTGTCAGATCCATTCCTACAGATAAGGTAGTAGAAAGATTCAACGGATACTCAAGGTCAACCACTTTTTCTCTTGTTCTTTCAAAATAATCGTTATCAAGGTATGACTTTTCTTTCACTTCATCGATAATAGAAGTCTTTACTTTTAACAAACCCAGTCTTTGCGTATAAGCAGCCTCATACCCCCAATTCTGGCTCTTAAAACCGTATTTAGGGGCTACAACAATGTTTGAACGATCAAGTTTGTCGGTTCTATAATTATATATACCAAATACAAACCCTTCTTCATCTTCACTTAAAATCGGTTTCCAGTAACTGGTGTTATATTCTGAACGATAAATACTGCTGTCAACTCTTGGAAGTTTTTTAATTTTTACTCTAACAGGCTTTTTAGATGCCTTTTTGTAGAATTTCTTCTCGCTGATTGAAGTCGCCCAGAACCCACCGTCTGCAAGGGTAATCACTTGCGGGTCTTGCTGATTGAAGTTTATATCCCACACACCGCCGGGCACTGTCTGATAGCGAAAGACCTTTTGTGTATCCTCGTCAAGGCGATAAAGCTGGGTAGTAAAAAAATCTTTTCGGGCTGCAAACCAGAGGCTGTTTTCTCCAAACCTGAGTGCTGTAATATCTCCGCCCGCATTGAATATCTCCTGCGGTTCGATTTTTGAATCATCATTTTTGATTGATACTACAGCCAGAGCTTTTTTAAAGCCTGAAGTTTCATAAACGTAATAAAGTGTTCTGCATGTTTTATTCAGTGCCAGATCTAAAGGTCTGACAGAAACCGGGAAACTATATTCGATTCTGGTAGAGTTTTTGAACTCAGGATCAACAGACATTATGCGTGTAATACCACTTTTAATCGAAGTATAAAAAATTCGACCGAACTTTTTGCCAAGGGGCTTAAAACTTCCCTGTTTATTGGTTAAACACTTATAACGCCCATTTAAATCGACAGAAAACAAACTGAGTCTACGCTGTTTTTTAGCATTAACCCCGTATTTCCCGATGTAAATTATTTCCTCGAATTTATCCAGCATCAATAAAGGATGGACGTTTTTAAGAAGAATGCGCGGCCTGTTATTTCCTTTCTGATAGTAGAGGTCATAAGTTTCTGTGCTGTAACGTCGCGAAGATACCCAGATTTTTTGGTCAGGGCCCATGTATCGCAAAGAACGGAAAAAATTTCCGCCTATTTTTTGCTCTTCAAGACTTACATTGGCGCATTCTCCGCTGTCTTGAAATTCTTTACATTTCTGTTGAATAAATTTTTTGAATTCGGCAAAAGCTTCGTAGACACTCACCCCATAAACAGAGCGAAAAACTCGAGGAAAACCGGCAGGATGCTTCATAATTTTCCTGGTTAACTCTATGCCGCCATCAGGGTTATATTTTGATTCCCAGAAGGCAAGCATACTATGAGCCTGAAATCTCATTTCTTCTCTGATTAAAGTTGGCTGGCTTATAATTGTATTTAATTCTTCAAGACTGTAAAGACGGTTACTTCTTGCCATGTCCAGCATTCGACTGTAATGAATAGAGTCTAGAGCAAAAGCATTATGAAAAGTAAGACCATCAAGAAACCACCTGGGCAAAGAGAAAGTACCCAGTTTTCTTTTCCATGAATTGCTTGCAGAAGCCAATGTTCTTAAAAGAAGAATGCTGGATAATCTCAAGGCAAACCTTTTTTCAAGTGAGTAAGCTCTGGTCGAAAGTGCACCTATTTCTTCAAACATTCCCAGATTGATCCAGTCAAAGTCCGGGTCGCTGGAGCTGCTGACTCGGTCGTCATGATCAGTCAAAATAACCTTTGCCTCAAAATTCTTCTGCTCGGGAAACAATTTATTAAAGCTTTTCCTGACCATGGTTAAGCTTGCGAGTATTCTGGGCATCGCTTTTGATGCAGAGTCGGGAAAATAAATTTTAACCCCGTCGCCCGTGACTTTTTTATAGGTTCCAAGATTTTTATATACATCGTCAAGCTCGATGCCAAAGCTCGGTTGCATTGATATAATGCCAATTACAAATAGCAAAACTGCAACCGACCAAACCCTGTTAAATAACATTAGATAAGCTCCTCTTTTATTATCCTCCAACAGCTTTTAAACCGTTGCTTTGTCGTCCGTTTTGTCGTCCGTTTTGTCGCCCGTTCCTTTTCCAGTTACGTCGATTTACATTTCTTTCCAGATATGAAAAATCGATTTTCACAGAGCCGGGGCCGCAAA
>JBNJGH010000129.1:0-4175 GCA_051747585.1 Candidatus Rifleibacteriota bacterium | reverse complement strand
TTTGTCGTCCGTTTTGTCGCCCGTTCCTTTTCCAGTTACGTCGATTTACATTTCTTTCCAGATATGAAAAATCGATTTTCACAGAGCCGGGGCCGCAAAGCTTTTCCCATTCGGCAATTAATCCGGGTTGAAGATTTATTCTAAATCTGGAAGCAGGTTTTAATAGAACTTTGGCACCATCCGGCGTTATGATTTTCATATTGAAACTCACCTGCCCAATGTATTTATGAAGTACTTCAAGCAATTTGAGATAATTATCTTTTCCGGTCATTTCAGCTGGTATACATAAGTTAACCCGGGGAATTTCTTCAGAATTAAAATCTTCAAGACTCAGCACTTTTTCAGCATTAACTTTAAGATCTCCATTCAAAAGTTGAGTTTTTACAACCATGAACAGAGGCTCATCTATTTTTAGTTTAGCGCTGTATTTTTCAAAAGACCTGGGAAAAATTGTTACATCAACAGAGGCGTTATCAGCCTCAAAAGTTAAAAAGGCCATACCATCGCCTTTTTTGGTTATATGACGCTTCATACCTGTAAGAATACCGGCAATACGTCTCACCTGGCTGTCTCCTACGTCCTGTAGTCCTGAAAGAGAGCAGTTCGAAAAAAGCCTGCCCAGAGGAGATATTTCATTGAATGGATCACCGGTTAGATAGAAGCCATAAACTTCTTTTTCCGAAATTAACAATTCCTTTTCAGTGAATTCCGGAATATCAGGGGGAGTAATGTCGTGCATTCCCATATCCTGGGCATCTTCCCCGAGGATATCGAAAAAGGTTGTTTGCCCCGAAGCTTTTTCTTTTTGAACTGAATGACCGACTTTCAGGGCTTCTGGCGCAATATGACATAGCTGACTTTTTTTCAAGGCAAAAGAGTCAAGTGCCCCTGATTTAATTAACGCATCCATAACTCTTGAATTTACCTGTCTCGAATCGACTCTTCTGGTAAAATCACAGATAGATTTGTAGGGGCCGCCCTCTTCGCGAACGCTTACAATTGACTCTACTGCACCGGTGCCAACCCCCTTAAGTGCGCTCAAACCATAACGTATGTTCTTGCCTTCGACACGGAACAAAGACTGGGAGATATTTATATCCGGTGGCAGAATCTCTATGCCCATAGTTCTGCATTCATCTACATATTCTGCAATTTTATCTGTGTCATTCAATTCCGAAGATAAAACCGCAGCCATAAACTCAACCGGATACCGGGCTTTTAAATATGCGGTTCTAAAAGTAACCAGAGCATAGGCGGCAGAATGTGACTTATTGAAACCATATTCGCCAAAACTGGCCATCAAATCAAAAATGCCCTGAGCCTGGTCGGCATCGATGCCTCGATCGACAGCTCCTTTTACAAAGAGCTCACCCATTTTGGCCATAACCTCGGGAATTTTTTTACCCATCGCTTTACGCAATTTATCAGCTTGAGCCATGCTGAAATTAGCCAGAATGTTAGCTGTCCGCATACATTGTTCCTGATAGAGAAAAACTCCATAGGTGTCTTTCAGCACGGGTTCGAGTTCCGGATGCGGATAAGCCATTTCTTTACGGCCATGCTTTCTTTCCACGAAATCATCGACCATACCTGAGCCAAGTGGGCCCGGGCGATACATTGCCAGTAAAGCTATGATGTCTTCAAAAACCGTTGGCTTGAGCCGGGCAATTAAATTGCGCATTCCTGAAGATTCAAGCTGAAATACTCCATAGGTAAGAGCATTCTGCAAAAGCTTGAACGTATCAGGATCTTCAAGAGAAATATTATCGAGATCTACTTCGTCTCCACGATTTTCTTTAATGTTCTCCAGTGCTCTTTTTAAAATTGTAAGAGTTTTCAGGCCGAGAAAGTCCATTTTTAACAGACCAATGTCTTCAATGGCATTTTTCTCGTATTGAGTTACCATTTCACCCGTTTTATCGCGATAAAGCGGCACTATGTCCATCAGATCCATGGCCGAGATAACAATTCCGCAAGCATGAACGCCTGTGTGCCGCACAAGACCATCAACAGTTTCAGCAATCCTTAAGAGCTTTTTCTGTTCCTCTGTACCATGTTCGACAATCTGCTTGAGTTCAGGTACATCATGTAAAACACCCTTTAAATGTATTCCGGGCTTTTCTGGCACCAGCTTTGCAATGCGATCGACCTCAGACAACTCAACTCCAAGAACACGACCAATATCTCTAATAGCCATTTTTGCGAGAATAAAGTTAAAAGTAGCTATACCGGCAACTCTATTTCGACCATATTTTTCGTTTACATATTCAATAACCTTGGAGCGTCCGTCATCACTGAAATCTATATCGATATCAGGCATGCTGATTCTTTCAGGATTGAGAAATCGCTCAAAAATCAGTCCGTATTTTAACGGATCGATATCGGTTATGCGTAAAAGATAGGCAACAAGGCTACCAGCTGCCGAACCTCGCCCGGGTCCAACCGGAACACCCATTTCGCGGGCGGCTTTAATAAAATCCCAGACGATTAAAAAGTAATCACAAAAACCCATTCGTTTAATAACGCCCAGTTCATAATCCAGGCGCTCATAAACTTCTTCAGGCGGGTTATCTGTTTTGTATCTGTATTGAAATCCCTGATGACAGAGTTCAGTTAAATAGCTTTCAGAAGTTTTTCCTTCAGGAATAGTAAATTCCGGAAGAATTGATTCGCCCAGTTTGAGCTGTACATTACATCTTTCAGCTATTCTCAGAGTGTTGGAAATCGCGTCAGGGTATTCGGCAAAAAGCTCGTTCATTTCTTGAGGCGATTTTAAATAAAATTCTCTGGTTTGAAATCTAAAACGCTTTTCATCATCAATTTTAGCATTGGTTCCCAGGCAAAGTAAGGCATCCTGGGCTTCCCAGTCTTCGGGTTTAACATAATGGCTGTCGTTGGTTGCAACTATAGGTGCGTTACATTGCCGGGCAATTTCAACAAGCGGTTTCAATACCTTCTGTTGCTCTGGAATACCATGATTCTGTATTTCTACATAAAAATTTTCGGGCCCGAAAATTTTCTGGTAGCGTTCTATAGCTTCAACAGCTTTATCTTTTTCATCCCTCAAGGTCATATAGGGAACTTCTCCGGCAAGGCAGGCACCCAGAGCTATCAGACCTTCACTGTATTTCTCCAGCAATTCAAAATTAACTCTTGGTTTATAGTAAAAACCTTTAGAATAGCCGAGAGTAGAAAGTTTCACCAGATTTCGATACCCCTCGATATTGCGGGCAAGCAAAACCAGATGAAACATCGGGTCTTTAATGCGTTTATCCAGCGGATGAGGCGTCACATAGGCTTCGAACCCGATTATTGGCTTCACCCCTCGCTTGAGAGCATATTGATAGAGCTCAATGGCACCGAACATGTTTCCGTGATCAGTTATGGCAATGGCCGGCATACGAAAGCGACGGGCAGCGTCAACTATCGCCTTTACTGGCGCAGCGCCGTCAAGCAAGCTGTAATGACTGTGAACATGTAGATGAACGAAATTGGTATGGTACATTGGCAAGAATTATATCAATTTGCCGCCACCTTTTAAAGAAATAAATATAGTAATTCTCCTTTTTTTGTTAAGCCTCTTCAAGACTTATAAATCAATTAATAGTAAAGCGAGTCGCGATCCCGATACCGAATTCCGATGTTTGTTTCGAATGTCGGAATCAAAAATGCTAATTTAGAAGAGGGATCTTGAAACAAGTTTAAGGGCGTGATACACTTTTCCCAACTTCAGGAGGGTATTATATGGGAATTGGGTTCACAGAACTAATAGCGATTCTGGTCATTATTCTTATTTTATTCGGACCGGGTAAACTACCCGAAATAGGAAAAGCCCTCGGAAGAGGTATACGAGAATTCAAAAAAGCGCAAAAAGATTTAGGCAAGGAAGAAGACTCCGATGAAAAAACTGAGAAAAAATAAGTCATTTATTTTTTGCTTATTGATTGCCTCTATTATTTCTATTTTTGCAATCAGTGCACCGCTAAAAGCTGACACCCCCGAACAAACCGAGCAGTACAGATATGCACTTGGGTTGATACAGCGACATCTTTATGAAGAAGCATCGAGAGTCTTAACCAGGCTACTTGAAGAACCCGCTCCTTTTTCACAGGCTGACGGTGCCATTTTCTGGCTGGCCGAATCAGAGTATCGACAGAAAAATTACGTCAAATCTA
>JBNJGH010000128.1:0-9251 GCA_051747585.1 Candidatus Rifleibacteriota bacterium | reverse complement strand
AAAACATGCCCAGCAATTCTCGGTCAGCGACTATAAACTCTTTATAAAAAAGAGTAGCATTTTGGTGGTTGAGCGTTAGTCGAAACCACCAGTTTACGACAATATAGTCATTGAGCGAAGTCGAAGTGCTTGTGCTGAGCGAAGCCGAAGTAAAGCAATCTAGATGTTTTGAAACGGTTTCTACAGACAAATGAGTAGTTGCCGGGTCATCTAAGGGCTACTTGCAACCTCAGGGGGCTGAGTGGTAACGTTACCCTAACGTTTCTTTGAGGAGCTAAAAGTGAGTTCAAATTCGTTTCTAAAAAAAATCAGTGCCGAAATGCTGCTTGAAACCATGGCCGAGGGAGCCGTGCTCGTAGACAATGATGGCAAAATAAGGGTTTGGAACAAAGCTATGACCGAAATTGCCGGTTACAGCAGCGAAGAAGTGCTGGGTAAAACCACAGGCTGGTTAAGAGCTCCTGAATGCATTGGTTCAGAACAGATAAACTCCCTTTTGACTTCGGGCGAAAATAGCCCCATGTGTATTACAAGATGCGAGTGTCGTATAATCAGCAAAACCGGCGAGCATATTCCTATTATGGTTAATGCCCGCTTATTGAATGACAAAAATGGTAATACTCTGGGAATTTTGCAGACCGTTACAGATATCAGACCTCTTATCTCTTTGAAGCAGGAAATCGAGGCGATGGCAAATAAAATGTCCTCAGAGGCTAACTTTCATGGAATAGCCGGGCGTAGTCCGCAGATGCAGAGAGTTTTCCGTCTGATAAGTCTTGCTGCAGAAAGTGAAGCTTCGGTCATGATACTGGGCGAAAGCGGTACCGGCAAAGAACTTGTCGCCGAGGCCATCCATAAATTGAGCCAGAGAAAAAATCAAAATTTTGTAAAGGTTAATTGTGGCGCAATACCTGAAACTTTGCTTGAAACCGAACTTTTTGGTCACGAGAAGGGCGCGTTTACCGGTGCCATAAAAAAAAGAACCGGTCGTTTTGAAGCGGCCCATCGCGGAACAATTTTTCTCGATGAAATTGGCGATATTTCTCCGGCTATGCAGGTTAAGCTGCTAAGAGTTTTGCAATCCGGAGAGTTCGAGAGAGTTGGCGGCGAAAAGACTCTTAAAGTTAATGTCAGGGTTCTGGCTGCTACCAACAAGGACTTACCTGAAGAAGTGCGTACCGGTAAATTCAGAGAAGACCTCTACTATCGTCTCAGGGTTTTCCCAATAGTGGTGCCCCCTTTAAGAGAACGCCCGGTCGATATACCCCTGCTTGTCCGCCATTTTATCAATAAATTCAGTGCAAGTACGGGCCGCCTTATAAGAGGCCTGGATCACCAGGCGTTACAATTAATGCGCAACTACAGCTGGCCGGGAAACGTAAGAGAGCTGGAAAATGCAATAGAGTATGCTTTTGTTGTTTGTCAGGGCAGTTTAATTAATTCAGACGACCTGCCGGCTGAGCTTTCGGGAAAACGGCTGATGGAATTTTCTTCTTCTCATAATTCGTTATCTGTCCCCGGGCAAATGAACGAGAACAAAAGTATTTTAAGATCAAAAGAAAAGTTGGAAAAGCTGCTGAAAGATTGTAACTGGAATAAAGCAGAAGCGGGCCGCCAACTTGGAGTCAGCCGCACCGCTGTCTGGAAATGGATGAAAAAGCACAAGATACCTCTTTAGGTATCAGTGCTTTTTGTTGTTAATCTTGTCAAAAGTACTCATTTCTGAGATAAGTTTGCCAAGTTCAGATTTCTTAAGCGTTTTGCTTTTGTCTACTTCAGCTTTTACCAGCTGAATCAGATTATAATCGTTTCTATTCTGCAGAAGTTTAGCTTTGATCTGCTCGAATCTCTTGCTGGCAGCTGATTTAAGATGATCGGTATAACTGTCTTTTTTGCCGAACAGTTTGCCAAAAAAGCCTCTTTTTCTATTTTTAAGGGTTTTAAGCATTGCTTCATAATGCTTAATCTCAATAGCAGTATTGCCGCTTATCAGGTATGTTCGTTCATAGCCTTCTGATTGCTCAGGAATATAAAAGTATTTGCGGGCAAAGGTGAGTTTTAACACAGCCGGATTCTCTTTTAAGGAAACTTTCAGCACTGAAGAGGGGCTGACCTTGATTTTGCGATCATTTATTGACAGGCCCATAGAACCTGGAGTTATATTTTTGCCATTATGAGTTTTAAAGCTTATTAAAGCAGAACTTTTGTTGACTTTGATTTCCGGAATTATGCGATGGGGAAAATAAATTCCCTGGTAGAAGAATTTTACCGGAAATGCTCTGAGCCTTGGTCCATAGAAGCTGTCTTCCAGATAGTCTCTGTGGTTTTTCCCAAAAGTTTCATAATATATAACCACAGGTTCTCCATCTAATTTCGCTGTTCCAACTATGTTAACTGCGTGAACTCCCTGAAAGGTCAAAGAAACCTTATTGTTAAAAAGCCTGGAAGTATGCTGGGCATAAATGATGCCGTATTTTTTAAGATCGCTGGTTATCTTTTTTATTTTTCCTTTGGATTTGTTGAAAGAATTATCGTAAGGAAGATCCAGGCCGAATTTGTTGGCCGGCAGATGATAAGATAATTTGCCTTTTAATGGATCTTTAACCGAAGCAGGCAGATTGCTTGAGCTCATAATGTAAGCATAATGTTTGGGAGAGTAGGGGATTTTTTCTCCGGTTACCCGATCGTGGCCGGTTTCTTTTATAAAAGCATAAGGGCATTTAGGTGTACTGAAATATAGACTTTCGACTATTCTTGGGTTCATACCGTATTCTCGGGC
This sequence comes from Candidatus Rifleibacteriota bacterium, assembly GCA_051747585.1. Classification (GTDB taxonomy): domain Bacteria; phylum Muiribacteriota; class Ozemobacteria; order Ozemobacterales; family Ozemobacteraceae; genus DYKG01. The sequence continues at coordinate 6,472 of JBNJGH010000128.1, read as the reverse complement.
ACCATTTACAAAAGAATCATAAGAGCCAAGTTTATTGCCCTGGGCAATGTTCCACCAGTCGCTTGCAAGGCTGGCCGAATAAGAAAGACATTTTGAAGAGCCGGTTCTGCGGCCAAGACTTGATTCCAGGTCGTTCTTGCTGGTGTAGCTTTCGAGTTCTTCCTGGGTTTTGGTTGGTAGATGATCGATATAATCAATCAAAAATAAATCTGTAAGGTCAGAAGGCTCTACCGGAACGCCGGCACTGTAGTTTTCTTTTAAAGGAACAAGCTCTTTAAGCTCATCGAGCTGGTCTGCACTTTTTGCCGCTTCCCATTTTTCTCTGTTTACTACGAACAGGGGCTCGAGATTATTTTTCCAGATCAGATAAGATAGAATCTTTTTTCCATTGGCAGAGAGTTGAAAAAATCCCCCGATTTTATCTGCATTCAAATTTAACGGGACAAGAATTTTTTCGACTTTATTTTTAAAGATTAAAGGCTTAGGGTGACCAATCTCGGGATATTTATTTAACAACTTTTTTAAATCTTCGTTGAAATTTGTGTATCTGCCAACCTTTGCTGCATAGGCAGATTTGTCATTTAAAACGTCGTTAATTTCTTTCTCCACGGTATTGTAAGCGGTTTGAAGCTTGTCTACTTTGCTTTTACCGCTTTTGCTGCCGGCAAACAAACCACAGCTTATCAAAGAAAATGCACAAATAATTAATATAAGTCTCTTCACAAAAACCTCCTGATCGAGATCGATTATTTTTAATTAAAAAGGGTTGGTTCTTTTAAAACCCAGAGCGAATTATTTCTCTTAATTATACTGATAAAAACGCAATTTGCCAAAGACTTGTTTGCAATTCTCGGTCAGCGACCATCAGTTGGTTTCAGAAAAGAAAATTCCTCACACCAAGTCGCAAAGCCGCAAAGAAAATAACCACAGAGCCCTCAGAGAATCACAGAGAATCTTTTTCAGCCATTGTTTCCTTCTTCAGCAAGCCTTCAGAAAAGCACTCGTGTTTTTCTGAAGGCTTGCTGAAGAAGGAAAAGCCGGGCGGTGAAACCGCCGGCTATTTGTCCACAGGACAAATCCTGGCTGAAAAAGATTAAAAAATCAACTCTGTGCCCTCGGTGGCCTCAGTGGTTTAAATTCTATATTTGACAGGAAGAAATAAAACCAGAACTTTTGGTAACCAGCTGATAATAATTGACCGAGAATTGCTGGTCCAAGTGGCCAATTTCAGTATCGAGGTCGGGACCAGTATTACGATCGTTTCTTCTTCTTTGTGGGCCTTGTGGCTCGGCGGCTTTGTTTGAGGGGGGCCAAACGGAGACACCAATTCACAAAGATCACTAAGAATCAATTCGGCTAGTGGTGGTCGGAGCCGATTGCCACTCTGACTTCGGCCTTGAGTCTGTCGACTTTTCTCTGTAGTTCCTCTTCGTCAGGTTTGAAACCGGGCACTTCGAGATATTTGCTGTAAAGTTCGTAATTTTTTAAATCTTTTGCTTCAAGATCTGTTTTTTCAGCTTTTTCAAGCTCTGAAATTTCTGAAATTGCGTTTGATGCGTAGTCCAGCACCATTTGTTCTTCGAGCCCGGCCTTTAATTTTTTGACCTGTTCTATGCTGGCAAAAAAGTCGGAGGTTTCGGGAAATTGCTCTTGAAGTTGTTCGCCGTCAAGTGGAAAAGGAGGTAACTGTTGATGCCAGAATACTCTCATTTTAAAGGGAATTTCATAGGGTACCTGTTCAAAATTATTCTCGCATTTTTCTTCTAACGGGCCATATTCATTGAGATAAAAACTGTTTAAAATATACTGACGGTAAGAAGCGTTGTCGGGGGCGTCAGGGTCTCTTTCGCCGGCGGCAAAGTTGTTAAGCAGGGTGCTGATTTTACCAAGACTTTTGAGCCATCGGTATCTGATCAGCATGGCTTCAGCTTCTTTTATTTTGTTGCCAATTGCTGCAACTTTTTCCTGAGAGCTGGTATTCATGGCAACTATTGCGTAAACATTGTTTTTCCAGATAATCTCGGTGGTACTAAGCGAAAGTTTTGCATAGCGCTCGATTCTTTTGATTATTGTTTCAATAGCGCTTAAAAAACTTTCTGATGAGGCGGAACCACTTTGATCAGCGCTTTTCCAGTCATGGTCGAAAAACGAATTTATTAACAGTGTCAGGCTTTGCAGCATTTTTTCCAATTGTGCCTCGATTTTAAAATGAACCGAATAAGGCGACATTCCTGTTTTAAGCTGCAGGCGTTTTACCAGAAAACTGGTCAGAATTGCACGGCTGAAATTTACAGCATCATAGCCCAGATAAACAAGTGCTATCCAGAAAAGAATAAAGCTTAAGGGAAACAGAACATTGGCCGTGAGCATAATTCCTCCGGCAACAGCTGTTGTCAATGCAAGAAAAAAAGGCCAGGACTGGCTGAAATCGGTCATGTAGTTGCCGAATTCTTTTACAATATTGGTGACAAGATTATTTTTTGGTTCAATAGTATCGAGCATGTAGTGAAATTTACCCGGAACCATTGGAAGATTTTCCAGATATTGTTTTTCAAGTGAGTTGAGTTTGTCGTAATTGGGGCGGGCAATACCACAAACAGGGCAAGTCGAAGCGCTCGAAGAAACAGCGGCGTGACATTGCCGACAAAAATTCGTTATAAGATAATTCTTTTGTCGTTTATCCATTAAAGCCTCTAATTATTCTAGCTATTTTATATTGTTTCAGCAACTTGGCAAAAAGATGGGGAGTTATTTGTCCGGCTTGCGTAGTTGGCAAAATAAATGTCTGATAGCAAGTGTCGGAGCATGAAAAAGAAGCTTTGGCCCTGAAAATCGCATAACCCGTTTTATCTGCGATTTAAAAGGTTCGCGATAACAATGAATCCTGCAATTGTTACAGGCAATTTTCTTCTGGTAATAAGGGCAATTGCTCAATCGTTGTCTTGCATATTTCAAAAGTTCGATACATTCGCTGCAAAGTCTCCTGGGAAAGGGGGCGTGCTGACTTTCGCAATAAAGCCGTATCATTTTATAAAGGGTGACAAACTCAAGAAAAATATCCTGATTTTTAAACTCGTTTCTTTTATACATAATTGTTTAAACTATAAATAACTTAAACTCACATTAGGTTACAAAATTATAAGTATGTAGCTCCCAAAAATCAGGTGGAAAAATAAATCAGCCGAGCCAGAAATTTTCGGGAGTCTGTGCGGCAAAAACACCGTGATATTTGCCGGGATTCTCGCAGCGCTGAAAAATGAACTGGCAAACAGGAGTCCCGGGGATTAATCTCAGGGGAATGGGCCCGAAATTGGAAATCTCTAAAACCTGATGGTTGCTGATGCCTGGCTGCATAAAAGATGCAGAAATATGTATCAGCAGACCGACCCTGGCAAATCTACTTCTTCCTTCCAGCCATCCGGAAAGGCCGTTGCCAAGGCTTACTTTTTCTTTGGTTATGCCTAAAACTGTTTGACCGGGTTGAATAGTCAGGGTGTCACCCTTCGCAACCAGTATGCCTTTAGTGGCAGCTTTGAAGTCCATATCATCGGTCATGTTCAATTCGGTCGGTAGATGTACGAATACGCGAAAAGCATTTGATAAATGCAGATCTATACTTGCCGGGCCGAGCATATCTTCATTGAAAGGCTCAATTTTTATATTACCCTTTTCTATTTCCTGTAAAATAGATTTTTTTCCAAGAATGCTCATCCTGTCCTCCAGTTTGTTTGAATTGGAAAATGATTATAGCACTCCTGCATATAACCTGAAAGAATTTTTATTATTGTTATGTTGGCAATGAAGCAGACAATAAAATTATTATTTTTTGCGTCCTATAAATGCTCGTGCAATTTTAGCTGCAATTTCTCCGCCGGGAACTACCAGTCCTATAGCATCTGCACCAATGTCGAACAAGCTGGCTTCAGACATGAATTCCTTGCTGTTTATATTTTTTAAGACCCGGCCTTCATTTATTTTGCCGGTGACTCCGTCTATTTCAAAAACAACTTTGGTTTCTTTTGCTTCCCAGATGTATTCGTAAATGTAAACCGGTCTGAAACAAAGGTTTAATTTGTCGATCTTTAAACTCTGGCCCAAAATTTCTATTGCTTTGAGGGGTTGCATGGTGTCAAAAACCATTTCTCTGACAAGAATTGAGGCTTTAACTCTGGCGGGAAGCAGTTTAAACTCATTCTTTTCAAGGTCTTCGAGACTTTTGAGGCAGCTGTATTTATTCTTAAGCAATTCCGAAAAATCTCTCTTCTCACCGGTGACTGCATCAATAAAAATGTTATGATTTTTGCGAATTACACACCTTTCATCTATATTTACAAAGGCTTGCCCCTTTTCTGCTTTAAAATACTGATCACCGATTTTAAGCTCGCAAACCTTTTCATCAAGATCTAGATGAACTGACTTTTCTCTTACGTAATCAACTTTTGCTTCGCATTTCATGTGCCAGAAAGGTTCAAATCTGGCTTCAGAGCGAGATAGAATAATTTCTTCGGGCTTGGGCCGGTAAATCAGCCGGGTAAAAAAATTAATTCCCCGGTGCTTATTTTCTTCTGCGATTTTGTCTGCTTCTTCGGGCGTAATAAGCGGATCGATGGCAATAAGGTTTTTCTGCCCCATAATGAGCTGGCAGGTGCCCTGTTCAATATTTTCTTCGTTGTCTTCATCGCTGTGGAAATGTTTGCGACATTGCTCTCTTAACAGCTCTATAACCGATGCGGCAATTCTGGCCTTCAGGTCGGAGCGTTGATTGATTTCAGGTAGTTGAAAATAAGAACTGAGTCTTTGGTAAATCAGCCAGGCAACGGTGCGGCTTGCTTCTTCTCTGGTTTTGGGTTGGTTCAATAATGGTAGAACCAGCTCGAGATAGTCTTCGCCCTGAAGATGCCTGATTGCATGGCAGGCTGCTTTGATTTCTTCAGGGTCGTTCTGATTTAGCATGTTAAAAAGGAGATTTCTGGCTTCGTCGGGGTTCGCCCGCGCTAAGGCGGCAGCAGTCACTGACCTGACCCTGTGTGAGGGATGAGTAAGCATCTGGGCAAATATAGGGAAGGTATCGGGATGTTCAAGGCTTTCGAGGCCCTCGATTGTATTGGCAACAACCCGGTCGTCTGAGTGGGCTAAAAATGTCTTTAAAAGTGGAATTTGCTGGGTATCAGGATAAGCTTGAGGAAGGTTTTTGACCAGCCAGCTGATATGTTTTGATTCGGTGCAGCGATCGAGATATTTTTCGAGAGCAACTTTGAATCTTTTATCGTTTAATTTAATTGCCCATTCAAGATCGCGAAAATTTAATTTGTTTTCATCGCCTGATTCAAGCTTCTTGAGAACCATTCTCGCTACAGCTTGCTGCTCGCGTTGTGCCACCGCTTGAGAGATTATACTGCTGGCAATATCTGAAATATGACCAGACCCGTTTTCGGCCAGTTCGATGAGCTTGTTAATAATTTCTTCGTTGAGATCAGGTTCATCAAAAACAGCAAAATATGCCAGACCTTTTAATTGTTCGTTCTGGTCTTTTGAGTCGAGATAAGCCAGGTTTATTGAATAATCATCCATGTTTTTGCTTATTTAAAATCTTCCGGGTTAATACCAAGTCGGTCAGCCATTCTTTTAATTTTTTCCAGTTGCTCGAGATCGAGCTGATTATTTTCATTGGCAGCTTCTTTTGCAAGATTGAATTTTTCGAGCAGAGATTGCTCATGAATTTCTTTTGCATCGGAGTCATCAATTTCCAGGGCTTCTCTGATTTTATTCAGGGTTTCGCTTTCTTCATCAGTTACCAGATTGTCTTCGAGTACTTTTTCGACCAATGTCCAGTAAACTGTATTGCGAGCTTGAACTATTTCATCCTGTGTGGGTTGAATGTAGCCAATAAGTGCCTTTAAAACCCGGTGTTCTTCTTCATCGATTTTAAAGTCGTCGCGGGTAACCATAAAATAGCATTCAGCAATAAACCTTATGACAAATTCTTTGCCTGTTCCCCATTCTGAGAGGTCCCAGGGTTCACGATCCTGCCAGATGCTTACTTCGATGTTATCGGCCTTTTTCCTGAAATATATCTTTCGCCCGTCAATTTCGCAAAAAGGAGCAAAACCTTCATTTTCAAGTTCTGCTTCTGTTTCAGGCAGTTCTTCAACTGGTCCGGAGATATGAAGATCTCGCCTGGAGCCGGTAAATAGAGCCATTAATGCCTGCCAGAAGGGGCTGCCATCATTCTGATGTTTTAGCTGTTCAGAATAGGTTGCAGCATAATCGCTTAAAAGCTTTACTCTTGATTCAAACATGCTTCGCCCTCACTTTCCTCAAATTAGATTAACACAACTGAATATCTTCAATCAATTTTAGACTGGAAATACTAGCAATTCTCGGTCAGCGACCATCAGTTGGTTTCAGAAAAGAAAATTCCTCACACCAAGTCGCAAAGCCACAAAGAAAATAACCACAGAGCGCACAGAGA
>JBNJGH010000127.1:0-9275 GCA_051747585.1 Candidatus Rifleibacteriota bacterium | reverse complement strand
CTGGTTACAGGACCCACCGGCTCAGGCAAGACAACCACCCTTTATTCCTCATTGTTTTTATTGAATAATCCCGCAGTTAATATTATGACAGCAGAAGACCCGGTTGAATACAATCTTATGGGGGTCAACCAGGTTCAGTGTCATCCGGATATTGGCCTGAATTTTTCTGCTGCGCTAAGATCTTTCCTCCGCCAGGATCCTGACATTGTAATGCTTGGCGAAATTCGTGACTATGAAACGGCCAGTATTGCTATCAAAGCTGCAATGACCGGGCATCTGGTTATATCTACCCTCCATACCAACGACGCACCTTCAACCGTTGCCCGACTGCTTAATATGGGTATAGAGCCTTTCAGTCTCTCTACTTCACTTAGAATTGTTCAGGCTCAAAGACTTGTAAGAAAAGTTTGTTCCACTTGTGCGACTGATTACACCCCCGAGAAAGACGAGCTGCAGTCACTGGGAATAAACCAGAAGTTGCTTGAAAGGCTTCATCTGGATGATAGATACAATATGAACAATATCGTTTTCAAAAAGGGAGCCGGGTGCCCTGACTGTGATAATGCCGGAACTCGCGGCAGACAGGGCATTTATGAAGTTTTGACCATGACTGACAGGTTTAGAGAGCTGGTCGAAGATCAGGCCACAACCGAAGAGATGAGACGGCAGGCAACATCGGATGGTATGCTGACTTTACGTGAATCGGCTCTTTATAAGCTTATTACCGGCACTACAACCAAAGAAGAAGTTGTCAAGTCAACTATCGGAGCAGAAGACGACCTGGAACCTGAAGAAGAAGGAAAATCAAAGTTCAATTTTGTTTCACGTCAGCAGAAACGTAAAAATGATGCGGCTGCTGCAGCAGAAGCTAAGGTGACTTCCGCTGCCGGAGCAAACTTTGCCGGAGTAGAATACAAGGGAATTAATGAACTGACTTCTGAATTGCATGAATTCAACAGCATTATCAACAAGGTTTCCGGTAGTTCAGCAGCAACACCGGCTAATATAAATTCTGATTTGCTCAAAAAGAATATTTCAGATCCGCTTGCAGCTATAAGGGCTCAGGCGGCCAAGTCTGGCGAAGCAGACAAGGTTTTGCCTTTGATTAAGGCTCAGGGGCAGAAAATTGATTTTAATGTGAAAAATCTCGTGAGCTATTTTTCTGATATAAAGCCTTCTTTGCAGAAAATTCAGCTTAATCAGCTTGTCGAAAAGATCGTTTTTGGTAAGCTCAAGCAGCATGTTTTGACCGCAAAACTTATCAGTTCAGATAAGCAGGTTGGCAAGAGTCTGAAGATTTCAAAAAGTCTTCCCAAAGATCTGCCGGAAGTAATGATAGATCCCTCGATTTTTGCTCAGATTCTGGAAAATGTTTTTGTAAATGCTTTGCTCGCAGTTAGTGGCGGCGGAGAAATAAAGGTAGTGACCCGCAAAAAACCGAAAACTGATAATATTGTTGAACTGATATTTGTTGATACCGGCAAGGGAATCGCTGAAGCGGACCAGAAAAAACTTTTTGAGCCCTTCAACCCCGTCGGAAGAAAAACCCTGGGGCTTGGGCTTGCTGTAAGTAAAAAGCTTGTGCAATTAAACAAAGGAAATATTGCCGTAAAATGTAAGTCAGGCGCTAACACTTTTGTAACTATTAGTCTTCCGGCGGCATCTTGAGCAGTTAAAGCAAGAGTTTGCCAATCCTTTTGATTCAGAGAGGTTTTTTATGAAGAGATTTATTCTTCTTTCAGTTTTCTTTGCTATTTCCAGCTTTTTATTGCTTAGTGCTCAACCCGCAGAGTTTGATGCGATTGAGCAGGCGGTTAAAAGTCCTGACAAACTTCTCTCGACCGAGTTTACCACGGTAGGCAGTAACAGTATTTTTTCCGTTGAGCTTGTTTCTGAACGTACGCTCAATGCTCTGGTCGATATGCTTGCTGATCAGACTTCATTAAAGCTTGTCTCTGCAGAGATATATGATGAAAACAGGTTTAAATTAATTTTAACCAACGCTTCTTCGCCGGAAATTCAGATAAATGAATTTAACCGCATTGTATCCTTGCCATGGAAAAACCGTGAAGGCAAAAATACCGCTATTATTATTACCAGCAAATCGGTTTCAGTGACCACTTTTCCCGAAAGCGCAGCTCAACTTGCTCAAAACCTTCAAATTGCTGAAAAAGAAGGGTTGAAGTTTTCCGGCTCCAAACCCGGGCCTGAGTTTTCTTCGGCTATTTTTACTTTAAGCCTTGGAGATCAGGATGAATATGAAGTAAATACCTCTGGAAACGAAGATGAGCTGGCCAGAGAATTTGAAAATATTGCTCGATTATCATATTCCAAGCCTGTTGCAGAAGGGATTGAATATAAGCTTGAAGCCGATTTAAGCAAAGTTTTTACTTTAATTGAACTGGCCTTTAAATTCAATTCTTACCCCAGGCTTATAAAGGTTTATAGTCCGAATGGAAACAAAGCCGAACTTACTTTGGTAGTAAGTCCGGAAGCAAATAATTATTCTGCAAAAAGAGCAAAAATTAAAGCTTTATTAACTCAAAATCCGGTTCAGTGGGTGACAAACGAAGAATTGCCCAATACCACCGTCATGACAGGGTTTGAGGCCGATATCGATGATAAGCTTACCTTAACCGGTATTACGCCCAAAAGCGGAATGATTTTTTCGCAGTTTTTCCCGATGGTTCAAAGAAGTGAAATTTTAAGAAATCCTTTCTTTAGTCGCGGAACTTATAAAGAGACCAGATCAGGGCGCTTTATGGAGTTTCGTGTCGATTGTGACTGGTAAAAAATGGCAGAAAACATCAGAATTCAAAAATTACTTGCTAACTGGGGCGTTGATTCAAGAAGAGCAATAGAAAAAATGATCAGCCAGGGTCGAATAAAGATTGGCGGGAAAGTTATAACTGAGCAGGGTCTTAAACTCGATCCGAACAATCCGCCTCAAATTATGGTTGATAACAAGATTATAAAAAAGCCTGCGTCTTCAGGTAACGATCTTTATATCTTTCATAAGCCCGAAGGAATTGTCTCTACTCTTAAAGATGAAAAGAGCAGAAAGTCGATTAAAGATTTTCTGCCCGCTAATAAAAGGCTTTATCCGGTTGGCAGACTCGACATGTATTCATCCGGTTTGCTGCTGATAACCGATAATGGTGAGTTGACCAACAGGTTGCTGCACCCTTCGTTCAAAGTAGAAAAGGAATATGTTGTCAGAATAGAAGGCTCCAGTTTGAGTCGCATCGAGAAAGCTGATTTTCGACAGGGCATAGAGCTTGAAGAGGGTAAAACCGCACCATGTAAACTTATACAGCATAAAGACCCTTTGCTGTTCACAATTGTTTTAAAAGAAGGGCGCAAAAGGCAGATTCGCCGCATGTTCGAAAAGCTTGGACGTAAAGTGGTCAAGCTGCATAGAATAAGATTTGGCCCGCTTAAGCTGGGCAATCTCAAGCCGGGCGAACTCAAACGTCTGGGGCAAAAAGACAAAAATTCCCTGTTTAAAGCCGCCGGCCTGAAATAAAATATCCTGGCTTAGTTTTTGTTTATAAGCTGGCTTAATCTGGACAAATGCTGTTTGAGCACTCTCGGGCTTATTTTCTTGTTGTTTGCCAGCTCAAACCATGCTCCGGCTGCCTGATAATATAATTTATATTTTTCAAGTTTAATCGCATTGGCCAGGTTGATTCTTGCCGGATTAAGATAGACAAGAGACATTGGTGCCAAATCTTCTAATGAATCCAGGCTTACCTGATAGTCAAGTCTTTTGGGCTCGAGTTGCTTTACATAAAAGATATTCCAGTTATTTTGCTGTTCTGTTTTGAATATCTCAAGATTGGCATCGCCAAGCTTTTGCATTCCTTTTAATTCTGTTGCCTGTGCTAATTCTGGAGGCATGGCAAAAACCATAAAATCAGCGGGCATAACAGACTTGCGTTGCAATTTTGTTTCTTTCATTTCAATCAGTGATTCTTTTAGCGTATCCTGCTCAAGATCCTGTCTGGGGCTGAATTGTTCTGAAGCTTGCACTTCATGCTTTTCTACAACAGGTTCTGATTGGCTTTGCTGAGGTGAAGATGGTCTTGCCGACTTTCGTAACCTGGAGGTTGTTTTCGGATTAAAAACTCGACCCAGGCTGGCTGCTCCGGTCTGGTCATCCATGTCGTCGCCCAGGTCAGAGTCATTCATAACCAGCTCGAGCTTTTTGCCGTCATCGGCAATTCCTTGTATTCCTTCTTCTAATAACGTTATCTGAGAGTCGGCCGGTATTTGGTATTCTTTGTTATTTATCAGATGAATAAGGCCCAGGTGCTGTTTTGATCCCACTGTTAATTTAACGTTTTCCGGCAGAATCTCTGCAAGTTCAACCGACCATATCTGGTCATCGAGCATGGCCGAAGCTTTTCCGTCAGTTACCATTGCAACTTCTGCTGCCTGGCAAAAAGTTGCTGTGATAAGCATACAGATCATAATCCATAAACTAATTTTAAATGAGCTCATATTGCCTCCGGGCTATTTTTCCTTAATATCTGTATATAGTTTGATTTTCTCGGTTTTTCCTCTGAGAATTTTTTCTTCGATTAATTTCCATTTTATATCAGTTTCAGATAATTCTACAACTTTATCGCTTACTATTAAACTTGTCGAATATTCTTTGTTCAAGCTTTCCATTCTCGAGCAGGTATTAACTGCATCACCTATTACGGTAAATTCTGCTTTCTTTTCTGAGCCGACATTCCCGAAAACCACCGAACCCACATGCAGTGCCATGCCGGTTTTAAGGTTAACTCCTCGACTGATATCTCTAAATTCTTCAGAGTTAACATAATCCCTGATTTGAACGGCCGACTTTATTGCGTCATTTACAAAATTTTTGTTTTCAACCGGTGCATTAAAAAAGGCAAGAACACCATCACCTAAAAATTTGTCTACTACCCCACGGTTTTGCATGATAATATCGGTGATTCGGGCAAAATAGGCATTAAGAAAATTTACTACTTCGTCTGCTTCAAACTTTTCAGAAAAACTGGTGAAGCCACGAATGTCGGCAATTAATATGCATAATTCGCGCCTCTGACCCGAAATAAAATCTTCACTTTCGGTTGCCAGTATTTCGTCTAAAACTGAATCGCTGACATAACTTTTAAAAATCGACTTAATTCTTTTTCTGTCGCTGTAGATTTCCAATAAATAATGAAGAAGAAAAATTGTAGAAGTTGCTGTTAATAAAAATACTGGCTTGAAAGTTGGAATCCAGAGACTGGAAAAATAATGGTCGGCAGAAAACAGCCAGATTATTATGCCCAGAATGCCGGCAGTAATGCTTATAAGTGGCGATCGACATTGTATAACCAGCATGGCCAGTATAATTATCAGCAAAAATAATAGTTCGTACTTTTTGTCGAGTCTTTTTAAAAATCTTTGATTTAGTATATTGTCGATTATATTTGCGTGAATTTCTACCCCGGGCATGTAACCATAGGGTGTAGATTTAAAGTCGGTAATATCGGTAAAACCTGTTAACAACAGTTTGTCTTTAAGTTCTTTTGCCGAACTATTTTGTTTTTCCATCATTTCCAGAAAATCAATTAGTGGTATTGTCTTGAAGGTCTTGCCGGGACCGCAAAAATTAATCTGTTGGTAGGCTTTTTTGTTGATCGCAATATCAGGCTCAAGAGATTTTGCTCCAAGATATGCAATTGAATTGAAAGTCTTGCCGGTTTCAGATTTTTTTTGCAGCATCGCTCTTCTTATTTTGTTGTCGCCATCTACCGGCAGATTAAAAAAGCCGGTATTCTTTGCCCCGGCAATTTTATATAAAGTTTGGTTGCCGGCTTGTTTTTGATCTTTTTCCCAACCATAACCGATAACAAGGTTGGTATTGCTGATTTTTAGTTTTAATAAAGCCGAACGAAATTCTCGTTCGAAGCCGAGTTTTCTTATCAGGCTGTGAGGCAGCTCAAGGCCAAGCTCTTTGGCCACTTTTTTTATGTGTTGTCGAATTGCTTTTTCAGTGCTTGGCGGAAAAACCACATCAAAAATAATTCCGGCACAATCAAGCTTGCGAGAATAGTTCGTAACCTGTGCAAAAATCTGTCCGAAAGCAAAAAAAGGCAAATCTATTTTGCTTAACGAATTTTGATCTAATCCGATGATTACTATTCTTGAATCAGGCTCGAGTGCCTGCCGATTTTTAAAGCGATAATCGAGAATACTGTGTTCCAGTTCATTAAAAGAAGCTGAAGGAAAATAATAGGTTATAAGAAACAAAGTGAGGGTTAATAAAGCTAATATAAAACTCTTTTTCATCAAAATGACTCTTTGCTTAAATTTATAAATAAAACATACTGGTTATTATTATAAGACCATATTACTATATCAATCTAAATGTCTTGAAACGGTTTCTACAAAAATTTTCAATCCTGGCTAACTGTGATTAATATATAGTATGTAATATCATTGATCCATATAAAGTATGTGTGTGGAAAATATGATGTCAGGCTGGTCTCCGTGAAGCTAATTATCAGTAATTTAATGATTCCCATTGAACAGGATAGTGTCGAAACCTGTCTTGGGTTTGCCGCGCAGATTCTAGGGCTTGATTGTTCTCAAGTTGAGCTGTTTAAAATCTTGAACAAGATATTTATACCAAGGAACAAAGAGCAGTTTTTTTATGAGGTTTCTTTGGTGGTGTCTGTTCCTGATGATTATTTAAATCCGCAAAAGCTACCTCAATATGTTCAGCCGACAGCCCCACCAATCATAAAACGCGAACTTGCGGCAAAACCAGTCATTGTAGGGTTTGGGCCGGCAGGAATGTTTGCTGCATTAGAGCTGATTGCGCGTGGTATTCAGCCTGTTATTCTTGAGCGGGGCAAGAAAATAGAAGAGCGGGCAATTGATATTCATAACTTTATCGAAAAAAGAATTTTGAATGAAGAGTCAAATATTCAGTTTGGCGAAGGCGGTGCCGGCTCATATTCTGATGGCAAGCTGTTCTCCAGGAAAAAGAATAGTATTCCTGTCCAGAAGGTTCTTGATACTTTTGTCAGATTTGGAGCGCCTGAGAAAATCAGGTATATAAGCAAACCACATCTTGGAACAGACAGACTTTGTAAAATTGTAAAAAATATCAGAAATTTTATACTGGAAAGCGGTGGCGAGATCCACTTTAATTCAAAGCTTACTGATGTGATTATTGCTGATGGCAAGGTTGAAAAAATTGTAATCAATGATAACCAGGAACTGAAAGCTTCTATGCTTTATCTTGCTATTGGGCACTCAGCTCGCGAAACCTTTAAAATGTTACATGGTAAAGGGGTTGATCTTGAGCAGAAACCGATCTCGGTTGGAGTCCGCTTAGAGCACCCGGCCGAGATAATCAATCTTATAAGATACGGCAAAAAATACCAGAAGTTTCCTGGTTTAGAGGCTGCAACCTATTCGTTTAATTTTACCAATCGAAAAATAGGGCGCGGAGTTTACACTTTTTGCCAATGCCCGGGTGGTGAGGTGTTAAATGCAGCCTCTAAAGACGGCCTGACAGTCGTTAATGGCATGAGTTATTCAACAAGAGCGTCCGCTTTTTCAAATGCTGCCATTGTTGTAACCTGCAAAACACAAGACTATTGCTCCGGGCACCCGCTTGCCGGCATAGATTTTCAGGAAAAAATAGAGCGGTCGGCTTTTGAAGCCGGGGCAGCTGAATGGTTTGTGCCGGCTCAAAATCTGATTGATTTTCTCGATGATAAACTGTCTGAAAATCTGAACCCGAACTCTTGTAAAATGGGCACTGCTCCAGCAGATATGAATAAAATTTTTCCTGAATTTGTTACCCATGAACTAAAAAACGCTTTCAACTTTTGGAAAAAAGAGGAACCCTTGTTTGTTTCGCAGCATGGAATTCTTTTAGCCGCAGAGACAAGAACAACTTCCCCGGTAAGGGTTGTAAGAAAAGATAACTTTGCATCAACAAATATCGAAAACCTTTTCCCCATTGGCGAAGGGGCCGGGTATGCAAGCGGAATAACAAGTGCGGCGACCGATGCAATCAAAGCTGTAGAAACCAGTCTGGGTTAACAGAATTAGAATTGTCGTCTGATAATTCTAACGCCGTGAGCAGACCTGAGTCTTCTACTAAAACAATAAATCAACCGGTGTTTGAGCTTTTTTTCAGGTTAAAACCAATTCAAATTTTTTGCGGTTTTTGATTCGATAGATAGAGAAGTCTCTGTCTACTGTTGCTATTTTAGTGATGTTTAATTCCTCGGCTAGATAAACAAGGCAAGCATCAGCAAAATCCATTGGGAGATCTTTATATTTTTTTGTAAGATCTCTTATGCGGCTGAATGCTGGAATATCAATTTCATGAATTTCTAAGGCTCTTTTGCTTATCCAGTCCAGGAAATCAATTTGAGCATTCCGATTAAAATCAAGCAAATGAAGCGCTTCAGTTATAGAGGCAAGAGTCGTAACCAGTGGGAGCTTTGCCTTTTTTACAAAATCTAAAGCTTTTGTATGGTGCTTATCGTTGGCATCGAACAATGCTATTAATGGTCCTGAATCAATTAGAATTTTTTGCATTTCTTTTTTCCAGGAGTTTTTGTTTGAGGATTGATTTTCGGTTTGCAGACAGATCTGATCTCCCGCTTGAATATTTGCCAAAAAGGTCTTTTCCCGCTTGCCAGGCATTGTTTTGTTCAATCTTATTTAAGTAAGCTTTCAGGCTTTTTCTTACTATTTCAGATTTTGGAATGCCCAGAACTTCAGCAAGATTATTGAGCCTTTTTTCTAATTCAGAACTTAGTCTCAGGGTTAACATTTTTCACTCTCCTTGTATTGCTTATTGTAATACAAAAGAGCCTTTTTTGCAAGCCTGGCTCAATACCCATACCCGGCATCATAAGCGCCATGAAATTCACAAATTATTTTGGGATTCTTGCTTGTGTTGTCTTTTGCAACTGCGTTTCCAATTGCTCTTTGATTGGCAAAACAGACCTTTTTTATATCTTCCGAACTTTTCATGAATCTTGGTGTCATTAAACCAGCATCTTAATTGCAAAACTAAGTGCAGTTTGACCTGCACTTAGTTCTGCAAATCCTATTTGTTTTTACAACCTGCACTTAGTCCTGCAAATTCCTTATTAATGGGTCCCTCTGTGTTAATGTAAAGTGAGACAAAAACCTTATCAGAGTTTAGGGAGTATTATTCTGAGGGCGGAGAAGGAAACATCTATGAAATCAGGAGTTAATGATTTAAAGAAAAAAAAGAA
>JBNJGH010000126.1:0-9515 GCA_051747585.1 Candidatus Rifleibacteriota bacterium | reverse complement strand
AGGACAGCAGCTTTATAAACATCTACTGAATTTAACAACAAGCTCATAATTTTCCTCCCATTTAATAAAAGCACTCATTAATTAACTACCTTTATAACCCAAATTAATTTTTCTACAAACCATGATTCTATGATACCAAATCAGTGCACTTTTACAACCATTTTTCAATTTTGAAACAAATCGAAAGTCGTTGGCAAAGATTTTCTATAGGAATTCTCGGTCAAGTATTATTAGCTGGTTTCCAAAAGTTATGGTTTTATTTCTTCAGGGCAAATAAAGAATTTAAACCACAGAGATCATGAGGGCACAGAGTTGATTTTTTAATCTTTTTCAGCCAGGATTGTCCTGTGGACAATCCGCCGGCGGTTTCACCGCCCGGCTTTTTCTTCTATCTTAATTATTTTCTTTGGCTTGCTTTAATCTTTTTCTAATTTTTCTCTGCGCCCTTTGCGATCTTTGCGAGATTTCCTGCCTTCCTCTGTGGTTATTTTCTTTGTGGCTTTGGGGATTGGTGTGCGGCAAATTCTTTTTATAAAAAAGCTGATAAGCATCGACCGAAAATTACTGGAACCGGATGATAAAATTCGACAGTGGACAAACAAAGGTTTAGAATTACAAGGTACAAAATATAAAGGAGGATCATTTCTTGAAACGTTTTATTTTAGTTTTCTGTCTTTTTATTTTTACTATGGGTCCAGCTTCTGCCCAGGCTCCCTGGCATGAAAATCAAATTGCCCTTATTACGGTTAACGGTACAACCTTTATGAATTATATTCTCGATAAAGCCGCAACTTTTGGTTTTCATAAGAATGTGATTAAAGAGTTTGAGAAGGTTTTCCGCAAGAATTCAGGTTCTGACTTGCGCAAAGATTTCCACAATGTTGGCATGTTAATTTATCAGGGAAAAGAAGGAAATCCGCATATTTTTGGTTTTACAACGGGCAATTTTAAACCAGAAAACTGGTATGGCGAATTTGAAGTAATTGCAGCACAACCCCTCGCTGCACAGCATTTAAAAGTTGACATTAGAAGCGAAAATGGAAAAAAGATAATTGATCTTACTTCAAAGAAAAAAATCAAAAACAAACCTGCACCTGTTGTTTCTTTGTTTTTTGAAAGTCCCAATCGGGCATTCTTTGGACCTAAAGAGGAAATAAACTACGCAAGTAAACTTAAATTCACCGAGCCACCCGAAGCGGTTAAAAAACAGATTCATAAACAGACATTCTTTATCAATGCCAATTTAAAGGCTTTGAGTAAAACCATAACAAAGGCTCAGAATCCGTCTACTCAGGCTGTTGCTCCGATGATTGCTCCGATGAGCAATCTTTACGTCTTTTATAAAGACGGCAAAGCATTTATCAGGCTGGACTATGTCGATGAACCCTCTGCCAAGAACTTTTACGATATGCTTAATGGATTGATAACTTCATATCAGCAGAAGCTTGAAAATGATCTGGCTCAAATTGAAGAGCCTTCAGATGGAAAAGGCTGGCTGGTTAATTCACTGATCTATTTTGGCAAGAAAGGCTCTATTCTCTCTTCAAAAGAAACCATAGACTCAATTAAGCTGGTGCATGAAAACAATGTCTTAATGCTTAAAGGAACATTGCCACCGCTGATTCGCACCGGATTGATCCCTGTTGCAACCGTTGGCATTTTAGCGGCAATTGCCATACCAAACTTTCGCAAGGCCAGGGGCACAGCACGTAAAACAGCCTGTTTTGCTAATCAGCGAGTTTTGCTTGGAGCAACTGAAATGTGGAATATGGATCATCCTGAGATGCAGACAACCTTGGATAAGGCATTTATTGAAAAGCTGGTTGAAGAAGGCTACCTTCGCTCAGTTCCGACCTGTCCTGCCGGTGGCACCTACAGTTCTACCGGTGATTTGAGCACTGCAGATGGCGAAATCACCTGCTCCGAACACGGACCAGTCAGATAATATATACAACCGACAATAAAGGCTCCTTCTCTCCTGGTTGTTAGAGGAAAGGCACAGTAATGCTTGGCCAGGTATTATTAGCTGTTTTTATTTCTTTCTGTCAAATATTGAAACTTCACCACCGAGATCACTGAGGTCACCGAGTTAATTTTTTTAATCTTTTTCAGCCTGTGTTTCTGCCGTCAAATAATTAGACAGAAAAACACCAGTGCTTTTCTGTCTAATTATTTGACGGCAGAAAAGCCGGTCGGTGAAACCGCCGGCTGATTGTCCAAAGGACAATTCATGGCTGAAAAAGATTCTCTCTGTGATTCTCTGAGGACTCTGTGGTTTTATTCTTTGTGGCTTTTAGGCTTAGAGTGAGGAAGATCCATGTTCTGAAACAAGTTGATAGGAGCTAACCGAAAATTACTGAAGAGAAGGATTTTTTTTTGCGGTTTGTTTTAAACATCTGGTAAAATTCAAGTGTAATAAGAGAACTCAAAGTAAATTTTTGCAAGGTATTTTAGTGAGGCATTAAAATGAAATTTAAATTTTTAAGACTTCCGATTTTTATTCTTTTAGCTCTTTTTTGTTGCTTTTTACCTGCTTTTGGGAAAACCTGGGATCCAAATTTAACCCCGGTATACCTTGTTGATTCAGCCAGTGATGAATTTATTCTTGATAATGTACGCTGGGGAATGAAGTTTAACGGCAAAGATTTTTCTACCATCTATCGCCGTACAAAAATAGATTACGACCAGGTCGAAAAAATTTATTTCTGTGCTGAAGATTTTCCGCCAAAGTTTCTTGCTTCACATATTTATCTCGCTTTTATTTTTAAAAACAGCAATGCAGTTAAAACCACAGATGGCAAACACAAAACACGTGGGCTGGTAATTTCGGTTACGAACCGTCTTCTCAAGGGCGAAAACGCTTCTTCGCTAATGAAAGCTTTTTTTCCAAAGCGCAGCAAGCAACCCTGGCCCCTGCTTTTTGAAGTTGGAACTCTTGCCGACAGGCTGCAAAAAAGCTTGATAGTATCAGGTAGAGATGTGAAAATGTACCCGTTGAATCTACAACCAGAAATGGCAAAGCTTGTATTAAAAACCGGAATAGAACTTTCTCTGGTTGACCGAAGCAAAGATTTTTATCACCTGATTTTCAATAACTGTGCTGTCAATGCTTTCAAGATTTTAAAAGAAGCACTTGGGCAGGAATTTTTTCCCGATTACTGGTCAGTTAAGGGCAAGCTTATAAATCGGTCCATTGCTTTACCAAAATTTAATATAAACTATTTGAAAAAGCGCAAACTCAGCGACAGAAAAAAAAGGGTTTACATCGCCCATGATGCTCGCAAGGTTACAATTCCTTCCGAATTTGGGAATTTAATCTATAACATCAGCACAATGCCGGGTTTTGCACATGCCACTCCTGCTGTACTGCCCTTTGCAATCGAGTTGCAGGATTACCTGGAGCTGGCAAAAGCTTCAAAAGACCTGCAGCGTCTTGTCGGCCTTCTTGGAATAACACATCCGGACTGCTTCAAATATCTTAATCTTAAAATGGAAGTCGACACGCAGACCCACGAGTCTTCAGCTGATTTGATCGAGCATGCCAGGAAAAATCCACAAAAAGTAACCAGTTATTTTATAGATGCCATTAAGAGAAACCGACTCGAACGAAAACCCGGCTTCAAGCAGCTGGCCAAAGTTTATATCGATTTTCTCAAGTTCGAATTGAATCATGAGCCCAGCTCAGAGTCAGAACTACAAAAAAGTATCGCATTCCTCAAGAAAAAAGCAAATCTGTAATATAATTTAAAGCTCGAAAAGCTTTATCAACAAGCTTAATTAGATTATATTTTTAATATAACTTAATCTTCAAGAACATTAATAAACAAGAAGATGAATATGTATTATCTTGATGATCCGCAGGATGACGGATGGTTTTACAATTTAACCAATTATATGGTTTTCAAAATCGTTTTCTCAAGCCCTGGAAACGAGAGACTTCTAGCATATTTACTGAACGCCCTTCTAAGATTGAAAGGAAAAAATCAAATAAAATCCCTCGAATTTGTTTATGGATAATGGGAGAATCACTTATTGAAAACTCTGAAATTTACAATAAGTATTTGATTTCTCACTATAAAAATCACAAACCATTAACAGATTTAATTGAGTATCATTTTGTAGAACTTTCTAAATTCAATAAACATAAACCTGCAAACTTGAGAACTAAATTTGAAAAGTGGCTCCATTTGCTTAAATTTGGTGAACTATACCAGACTTTAGATGATCTTCCCGACGAGCTCAAAAAAGAAAAAGGAATTAGCGAGGTGGTAGATAAAATGACTCACGCCAATACAAAAGAAAATCTTCGTGAACTTATAATCAGTCGAGAAATGTTTCTGCTCGACATGAACACTGAAAAAGCTGCAGCCAGGAAAGAAGGTAGACAAGTTGGAATAGAAGAGGGCAAACAAAAAGAACAGGAAGAAGTAGCCAGAAAAATGCTGGCTAAAGGCCTGGAATTTGAATTGATCGTAGAAATTACCGGCCTCAGCTTGTCAGAAATAGAAAAACTAAGCAACCAGTCAAATAAGAAGGTTTCAGAATCTGCCAAAAAATACAAAACCGCCCGAAAACCTCGCAAAAAGAAAAAATAGCCCAATTTTTTACAATATGAGTTTTACACAGCACTCTATATAATTATTTTAATATGCAAAAACGAAAAATAGCTTAGCAAAGACTGGCTTTATAAATTCTGGATTTTTCTCCCCATGGATGAAAACCGTCAGCAATATACTCAAAACCATATTTCTCGTAATAGCCAATATGATCAGTACACAAATAAAGATCTGAAAAGCCCCCTTTAACTGTGTCTTCTTTTGCCTTTTCGATTAAAATAGAGCCATAAGCATTGCCGCGATGCTCTTTTTCGATAAAAATAGCACAAACCCAGGGGTAAAGATCCATTCTGCTGATAAAGTCATTGGTAATAAGACCGGCACAACCAATAATCTCGTCATTTTCATCAACCAGAAGATACCATTGCGGCAAAGGCACAGCTGCATCAACACAATGAGTTATACAATCATCATAAAGCGCCATTGTATTTTCATTGGCCCAGTGTTTCTGAAAATACTCCACCGCCCGCCCGACATACTCCGGCCTCTCCCGCACCGATATAACTTTCATAGTAGACCCCATAAATTAATTATAATATTCTATTTTCAAATATTTTGTTAATATGGTAATCAAGAAATTCATAATTGCCTGAATAAATTTTTCTCAACTTTAAATTTTCATTAATGGCCATTTTCTCAGCATCTTCCCGAGACAGATTTTGGGAAATAATTATTTTCCCATTGTTTTTATTAAAAGAAATAAAACCTCTATCAAAGGCTCTATCTAAAGCAGGATTCAACAATAAGCCATTATAAGGAGAAAGCCTTTCAGTATTATCTGACTCTTTCCAGGGTTTCATATGTGAAGCACTTAAAAAATCTAAGTTTTCAACACCGGTAACCGAGCATTTACCCCATATTTTTATTAGTTCATTCCGAAAATTGTTTTGACCGATTCGAGCTTTTGTAATTTGTTCTCTATCAGTTTCATGTAAAGACAAAAATTCATTAGATTTTGGATCTATAGTTGCATAGGTATAATCAGCTATTTCATTACGAGAATTCTCCAGCCAAAAAATAAACTCACTGGGCTTTTCTTTCTTCAGCCTAAAATTATATACTTTCAATTCACCTAAATATAAAAAATCCATATGATGCTTGTGGCGATAAAATAAAAAAATAGGCTCGTTATTATTTCGAGCTTTTATAATTCGCCGATCATTACTATGTCTTTTTTCACCCTCCCAATGTAAATATCCACTATCAATATAGTCCTTATACTGGGTTAAGCTATTTTGTTTATCTTTGGTAACAAACAAAATAATACAATTTATGCTTCGAGGTGTAACTACCCCTCTGGAAATCGCCTGAAAGCTTTTATAACCAAGTTTTTTTGCTATAAAGTTCCTACTATATGCTTTGCCTATTATTAGATTCTCAAACATTTTAATTATCCATAAAAAACTATCTTAACAGCAATAAGTAGCAAGACTTTTTTACATCATGCCTTTTCTTTTGAAGACAGCTCCTTGATTCCAGTTTTTACCATACGATATTTTGAAGTATTTTAAAAGTTCATTTGCTGAAATTTTTACTGTTGGTTTTTCTTTTGTGGATTCACAAAAATCGATTTCATGCCATATGTGGTCATAAACCTTTAATGGAACAGTTTGCAAATCGGGAAGTCCAATTTCAGAGGGAACAAAAAATGTCCCTTCAAATAAAAATTGTTTCAGAAATATTTTTTCTAACTTACCTTCTAAAACTACTTCATTATAGGTTTTATAATTACAAGCGTCTCTGTAAAAATAACCAAATTTGGTATTCAATTAAAATCACCTCAAATTTAAATTACTTCGTCCTTAAAGAGACGAGGCCGATGAAGTCGTCGCCGGGTTGTTTTATTACTGGAAGGAGTGTCTCCATTTATCTGAAGCACACCAACGACTGATGCTACTTCAAGCTTTTCTCGGATAGATTCTTTAACCAGATTGCCAACATGTAAAGCACTTATTCCTGAATTCAAAATGGTAGCAAAAAGAATTGTTTCCAGAAACGCTGAAAAAAGGGTAATGCGCAAAGAAAAATATCTATTTGATAAAAGCCCCATTTTTGATCCTTTACTTTAATTTCATTGCATTGAATTATAGCTGTATAATGAAAATCAATCAATATTATCAGCTATCAGCTATGCCATGTTTTACTTTGGTTTTAAAGTGTGAGAGTTTTATAAAGAGAAGAGGAGATTTGAATGAAAACAAAAAAAAGAGATTTATCAGGATTTTTATCACTTATTTTCATCTTTATTTTTCTTCCTCTTTGTTCTTTCGCTCAAACAAGCGGCTTTGCAAGTAAAATACTGAGAATTGAAAGCAATAATTTTCCTGAAATAGACGTAACCTTAAAAGTTTTTACCAGAGAGCCGACAACCTTTACTTCAGACAATTTCAAACTTTTCGAAGACAATACAAAAATCGCTACATTTTCTATAAATGCTGCAAAAGCAACTCAATACGTTATGCTGGCATTAGACAGATCCTCAAGCATCAAAAAGCAAATGGGAGAAGTAAAAAAAGCGGCGGCTGTTTTCGTAAAAACCATGCCGGCCCGTGTAAAGACCGGAATAATGTCTTTTGGCAGCGATGTGCAATTTGAGCATAAATGTTCTGCAAATAAAAATTCTCTGCTTAAAGCAATTCAGAAGATTCGTCCGTATGGTGGAACCAGCCTTTATGATGTAATTTATCAAGGTTGCGAATCGCTTACCCGAATCGGCAATAGAACCGATCTCAAAACAATGGTGGTTTTGACTGATGGATATGACAGTAATCCCCGCAGCACCGGACAAATGTCCATAAAAAATTTAAATGAAGCATTGGCCATTGCCAGAAAGCATAATATAAAGCTATTTATGCTAGGTCTCGGAGACTCAATCGACAAAAAGGTTATGATTAAATTTGCCAGAGAAACCAAAGGAGCTTTTCTACCAGCTCAAAACACTGATCAACTAAGAACCATCTATCTGAAACTCGGACAAAGGCTTCAACTTGAACAATATCTGGCTCTTAACTACATCACACCAGAACCTGAAACTGATGGCAGTAAAAGAATCGTGCAAATAAAAAGTGAATGGCAGGGAATTAATAACCAGGGCTCAGGTTCTTACAGAGCGCCGCTTCCCCCACCACCCGAACCTGAAAAGCCTGAAAAAGAGCTTAAACTTACAAACTTTGAAGGCACTGATCTTGATGCTGAAATAATTCCAGAGAGATATATCGACAAAGAGCTTTATTCTGCCAGAAAAGAGCCAGGCATAAAAAGAGCTATGCGCATTTTGGTTGAAAGCGGAAATGAACAACTAAGAGCCGGGTATCAAAGACTGAACTCCACCCTCAAACCAATTTTTTCTGAATGGAATCAACATGTCGCTGACCAAAGGATCGAAAATTTAGCACAGCTTAGAGACCAGGCGATTAGCGAACTTGAAAATTATCAGTTTGTTCTTGAAAATGTGCTTGATCAAGTTGTTCCTGCCGCACTCGAAATTGCAGAAACAATTCCTGATAAAAACAGAAGATTTTTAGCAAAGCAGGGGGTAAAATCGCGATGCTATTTACTTCGGACAGGGCTTAAAGCCAGAATTTACCTTTTAAAACAAAATCTAAAAACAAATACATTCTGGAATAAATCAAATAAAAAACAAACAGAATTTCGAAATAAAACCCTAAAAAAACAATTCAATCGGAAGAACAGATAAGGTTAAATTTTTACCATGACATGAATTTAGTTACTAAAATTAAAAATAATTTTGACGGGAGGATAAAACAATTTTAGAAGATATATTTGGAACTTTTTTGATGTTGATCCCCGGACTCCTGTTTCTTTATGGTGGGGGGCTTATGTTTAAAACCTGCCTTGCCAGCCATAAATGGCCTTCGATCTGGGGAGAAATTACCAGGTCAGAAGTTATCAAAGAGAGACGCAGAGGTAGAAGCTACGGCAACAAAACCGTTTACAGACCAATGATCAGTTACAAATATAACTACAATAATAAAGAATTTACCGGTAAAAATGAATTTCCGATGCAGCAACCTGGAGATTTCCCTGTAAAAGAAGATGCTGAAAAATATCTCAAGGAATGGCCTCTCGAAAGCCGGGTTCGAGTCTATTTCGATCCTGCGAAACCTGACCTCTCTTGTTTAAAACCAGGAATTACCAAAGCAGCAACTGTGCTTTTTGCAATTGGAGTTTGTTTGACAAGTCTTGGAGTTATTGGTTTTATAATAACTTTACATAGAAACTTTCTTTAACAAACTATTGATTCTACTACGGATGCTGATATGATTTTATTACACCTTATGGGGCTGTTGTTCTTTGCGGTTCCTGCAATACTGGCTTTAACCAATGGATGGGTCATGCTCAAAGATTCACTCGGAAGCAAAAGATGGCCACCGGTTAAAGGCAGAGTAGTAGAAATTAAATTTGCCAAAGAAGAAAGAAGCATCGGCACGACTCCTGTTCGCAGGCCGACCAAAACCGTTTATCGACCGGTGGTTAAATACAGATACAAGGTTAAGGGCCTTACTTACTCTGGCGAAAATGAATATCCAGATCAGGAATTCGATTGTTTCGATCATATTGGCGAAGCAAAGCACCATATACGCCAATGGCCGCTCCACCAGAAAATAGACGTCTATGTTAACCCCGAAGATTATTCACAATCATGCCTTAAAACAGGCCTGACCATTTTACCGATAATGATTCTCATTTTTGGTACAGGCGCTGCCATAATGGCAATAATTCAATTTTTTGCCTTAATTAAAGCAATAATGACTTAAAAAAGAAGACTGCGAGCAACCAAATTTTATCTGATTGACAGTTTATTAGTCTATTGATAGGATTTCTTAAATCTTAATTTAAGGTTTCAAGGAGAAGGAATATGTCTATTGTAAAACCATT
>JBNJGH010000125.1:0-9528 GCA_051747585.1 Candidatus Rifleibacteriota bacterium | reverse complement strand
TATTGAGGTCCCTGAGCGGAGCGATGCACTGAGCGAAGTCGAAGTGTCGAAGGGACCAGAACTGATTTTTGCAAAATGATCATTTCGGTTATGCTCAATGACCAATATACGATGACAGCCACAAATTGTCATTGCGAAATGTTCTGTGTAGCTGGTTTTGTTTTATTAATCGGCTTGAGATCAATACCAATCAATTTCCTTCGGGTTTGTGCTTTTTATGTCGATAATTCTAAAAAAAGGTGCGCAATAAACAGGAGGAAACATGTCCGGTTTCTTTATTTTAGCAAAACAGATCCATAAAAAAGGTAAAACACGCAGGCCCGCAAGGCTTAAAGCAGCAAGAGTTTTAGTTGTATCTCTGCTGATATTTGGAATCTCAACTTCATCTGCTCTGGCAAATCCGCTTGACTGGTTTCTTTCAGGACGGAACAATAAAAAAGATACAAATTTGAAGTCTGCAGATGCAAGAGCGTTGTCGGAATCTACCGGGCAAATGCAAAATCGCGAAAGTGAAAAAAGTTTAACCGGGCAAAATCTTGATTCATTAGGGTTCGCGAAAGCACACTGGACAAATGCTCGCAATAAACTTGAAAAAATCTGCAGAGAAATTATTAAAAATGGAATAGAAAAATCGGGTGCCGACCTGATTATTAAGCTTTTTACCATCGACACACAGGTCTTTAAGCTTGCCGTAAAAAATTCTGCTCAGGCAGTGGGCGAAATTATGCAGGCCAACCGTAATATCAGACAGAAACTCGAGGATCTAAGAGGAATAATTACCTCTCCGGGAAAAGCTACGCTTGAACACATGGAGTCAGCGGTCGAAGAATTGAAATTCCTTCATAAAAGGCAATTGTTGCGGATTAAAAAGTATCTGGCCGGTTCTGAAAGCATAATAAAGATGGGTAACAAGTCATACGAAACCCTTGAGCTTATTCCGTCTTTAAGTGCAGACGAAACTAATATGCTCATTGATTCTTCAAAACAGCTGATGAAGCTTGCCCGGTCCAACGGCGAAGCATCTAAAGGACTTCTGCTGAATGTTCAAAGCAGTTGTGAGCAGTCGATCGAAGGCCTCGAAATGATTAAATCAACTGTAAGAGAAACCTTAAGATTTTCTGATCATTTCGCTATAAAACAATTTCCTCTTATTAACCTGCCGGCACCATCGAGAGAAAAAATTTATTCGCAAATAAAGGCTTTGAAAAACGGTACAAAAGGTATCAACAATACTCTTTCCATAGGTGATTCTCAGGTAAGAAATACTTCGCAGCAGTTTTCTCATATGGTTTCGGCTTTCGGATCAAAAGCCCAGGAATCTCTAAAATTTAAAAATGAACGAAATAATTACGGCAACAAAAAAGTTCAACAGATTTCAAACTATGCATATAATCAGGTTGCGGGTCTTTATCAACGAATAAAGGAAGATGTAAAGCTGATGCGTAACGATATGTTGGCAGTGGTTAAAAGTGCAGATGTAGATTCGAGACCTGAGGTGAAAATCGAAAGCAGATCGCAGTTTGCCGCAAGAAGAACCTCGCGTCTTACCCAGAGCAAATTACCCCTTTTCCTGCTGGGAAAAACCAATAAGGTTGCTGCTGAACCCCAAGCCAAACCTGAAGTTGAAGCTACAGAACTACAGTTTGCCCAAAAGCGGCCCCGAGCAGAAAAGTCGGTTGCAACCTCATCTAAACCTGAAGTAGTAAGGAAAGTTCTGTATCAGGAAGACAATTATGTTAAGCAATCTGAGTTTATTCAGCCTGAAATTAATATTCTTAAAGACGAACTGGGCGAAAACTTTTTCTTTGAAGAAACAGAATCCGGCTCAGGTAATATGGAATCTGAAGAAGACTATTACGATGATGGTGATGAATATTATGCAGATTCTGAAGAAATTGCCTTCGAAAAATCAGAGGCTGACCATGAAAATATAGAGAAATTTGCAGAGCCTGAAATTGAATTAATGCAGTTTGAATCAGAAACAGGCTCTCTTGATGACCAGTTGCCTATGATGAGAGTTGAAGAAGAAGAAGAAGAAGAGTCATTTTTCTTTGATAATTAAAATTTCAGGCGTATTGATCTATAAATTGCCCCAGCTCTTTTGGACTGAGCTCGCTGCCTGGTGGGCTTATTATTTTTGCCATAAAAATATTAGCTTCTTTACTTCCTTCTTTGGTTACCTGATTAAATTGTGCCATCGCTTTTTTTATTTGTTGAGTTCTTTTCTGAAACCCGGATCTTTGTACAGATTGAGCTGACGTTTTTGCTTTGCTCATCTGTTGCGCTGCTTTGGTTTTCTGCTCTTTGGGAGCCTTGTTAAAAGATGTCAGGGCTTGATTAGATCTTTTTGCCGCCTCATTTTGCGAGTTAACCTGGCTGTTTATTGATTTTAGTTGGATCTGCGGAACCGATGAATTTATTTGCATCGCTTTTTCTCCTGTACCCTAATTTTACTAAATTTATGCTCTCCGGTCAAAGTGGTATGTAATTCTGCAATTTGCCTCACACAAAGCCACAAAGAATCTAACCACAGAGCCCTCAGAGAATCACAGAGAATCTTTTTTGGCCATTGTTCCCAGCAACAGCAGGCCCTCAGAAAAACACCAGTGTTTTTCTGAGGGCCTGCTGTTGCTGGGAAAGCCGGACGGTGAAACCGCCGGCTGATTGTCCCAAGGACAATCCCTGGCTGAAAAAGATTAAAAAATCTACTCTGTGCACTCGGTGGCCTCAGTGGTTTAAATTCTACATTTGACAGAAAGAAATAAAACCAGAACTTTTTGTAACCAGCTAATAATGCTTGTCCGAGAATTGCTGCAGTAATTATCCATTTAGTAATACTAGCGAGTTTCAAGACATTTAGATTGCTTCGCTCGCGCAGCGCAGGCGCTTGCGCCGCGTGTCGCTCGCAATGACATCCACAAATTGTCATTGCGAGAAGCGTAGCGACGAAGCAATCTTTGATATGCTCAAATTTAGTACATAACAAAAAATACAAAAATGTCTTGAAACGGTTTTTACAAACAAATGGATAATTAACGAGAATTGCTGTGCTGTGCTTGAAAAAATGTGGGGGCGGGTGGTACACTTCGTGAAAAGATAACGAGGTGAACAAATGCCTTTTCCCGTTCATAGACCAAGAAGATTAAGAATAGATAGTCGTTTAAGAAAAATGGTGCGCCAGTACTCAGTTTTTGCAGAGAAACTGGTTTATCCGCTTTTTGTGGTTGAAGGCCTTGATAAACCTTCAGATATAAAAGCAATGCCCGGCCAGAAACATTGGCCCCTGCAAATGATTGCTCAACCGGTAAAAGAAGCGATGCAACATGGGGTAACGGCTTTTATGCTGTTTGGTGTTCCTGCTGACAAAGATGAAGTCGGTGGTTCAGCACTTGGGGCGGATTCAATTGTTGCCCGAGCCATAAAAGAGATTAAAAACAAGTGTCCTGAGGCTTACATCATAACTGACGTCTGCTTGTGCGCCTATACAGATCATGGGCATTGTGGTTTTCTAGATCAAGGCAAAAATCTGGTAACAAATGATGACACTTTAACGCAATTGGCAAAAATGGCTTTAACCCATGCGCAGGCTGGTGCAGATATGGTCGCACCTTCTGACATGATGGACGGGCGAGTTCAAGCGATAAGAGACATTCTTGATAAAAATAATTTTAAAGAATTGCCGATTATGTCTTATTCGGCAAAATATGCTTCATCTTTTTACGGCCCATTTCGTGAAGCAGCAGGTTCAGCACCGGGAAAGGGTGACAGGCGTGGCTACCAGATGGATCCGGCAGTTGGCCGCGATGCACTGATTGAACTCGAGCAGGACTGTAAAGAAGGGGCAGATATTTTAATGGTTAAGCCTGGTATGCCATATCTTGATATTGTTAAGCTGGCAAAGGAAAATTTTAGTTTGCCTGTAGCTGTTTATCAGGTATCTGGCGAATATTCGATGATCAAGGCAGCAGCCGAAAAAGGCTGGATTGACGAAAAATCAGTGGTTATGGAATCTTTGTTGTGCATGCACAGAGCAGGTGCAGACATAATTTTAACCTATTTTGCGCCTCAAGTGGCCGTCTGGCTCAAGGGAGAATAAAATTTTGCACAAACATTCAAATAAAACACAATTAAGAGTTCTTGCCTGGGAATCTACCAGAGCTTGTACTCTTGCTTGTCCCCATTGTCGCGCTGCGGCAATCGATCAGCGAGATTCAGACGAACTTACCACAGAAGAAGCTGTAAAAATGCTTAAAGAAGCTGCAAACATCGGCCCGGCAATAATTATTTTGAGCGGTGGTGAGCCTTTATTAAGAAATGATCTCGAAGAAATTGCCAGACAGGCAAAATCTTTCGGCCATCGCCCGGTTGTGTCCTGCAATGACGGCCGCTTGCTTGATGACGCCAGAGTAAAGAGTCTTAAAAAAGCAGGAATAGAGCATTACAGTTTCAGCATGCATTCAATGGATGAAAAAACTCACGATAATTTTGTCAGGGTTGAAGGCACTTATAAAGAGGCTTTGAAGGCTTTTGAACGAATTCGAAACAATGGAGCATCTTTCCAGATAAACACAACTATTTTACCGACAAATTATAATCAGATCGAACAGATCAAAGACTGGGTCGTAAGTTTGAAGGCTTCGGCCTGGCATTTGTTTTTTATAGTGCCCACCGGTCGTGCAGCGCAAAGTTCTTCTGAAATCGACCTTTCTCCTGAGCAGGTTAATCAGGTCTTGCAATTTGTGGCCAGAGAGTCAGATAACTGGGAAATACCTGTTAAAGTAACCTGCGCTCCGCAATATGCCAGAATTAGAGCGCAAATGGGAAAAAGCCCTGGCGCAAGAGGTAGAAGCTGTATGGCGGGTAGAGGTTTCGCTTTTGTAAGCTATCGAGGCGAGGTGAAACCTTGCGGATATTTTGATATGATTGTCGGTAATGTTCGCGAAAAACCACTTGATAAAATATATGTTGAAAGCCCCGAGCTTGCAACTATGAGAGACTCTGATCAACTAAAAGGGGTTTGTAACAATTGTAAATTCAATCAAACCTGCGGTGGCTGTAGAGCTCGAGCATACGCTGTTCATGGGGACTATATGGCCGAGGATCCGAATTGTGATCTTACTGCTGGTCAATGAGCAAAATAGTTAGTATATTGTTGTACAGATTAAATCAAGGAAGGATTGCCTGATGGATGAAAAAGACAGAGAAATTATTCAAATGCTACAGGGCCGGTTTCCCCTTGATTCTGAGCCTTTCCGAGTTATCGGTGACAAACTCTGGTTAGACGAGGTTTCAGTTATTTCCAGAATAGCTCGTATGATTCAAAGCGGAGCTATTCGTTATGTAGGCCCATTTTTCGACAGCAGGAAGTTGGGGTACAAGGGCACTCTTGCGGCAATCGAGGTTAAAGACGAAGATGTTGAAAGGGTTGCCGGGGTTATAAATGATTTTCCCGAAATTACTCACAACTATTTGCGAAAAGGGCACCCGAATATGTGGTTTACCGTTATTGCCAGAAGTGAAGAGCGAAAAAAAGAAATATTTGATCAGATCAAAACGAAAACCGGTGTGGATGAGATTTTACAATTTCCTGCCAAAAAGCTTTTTAAAGTCAAAGTAGACTTGGATTAAGGAGTCGGTCATGGAAGAAAAAAACAAAGAGTTGCTCAAAGAATTGCAGAATGGATTCAAACTCGAGACCAGACCCTTTAAAAGAATTGCTAATCGGTTGGGTTATTCTGAAGAGCAGGTTATTGAAATAATCAAACAGAATCTGGATCAGGGCGTTATCAGAAGAATCGGTGTTGCAGTGAGGCCCGAAAAGCTTGGCCATAATGCCAACGCACTTGTAGTTTGGCAGGTCAGCCCCGATAAAATCGATGTAGTGGGAGAAGACGTTTCGGCTATGCGGGAAGTTTCTCATTGTTACGAGCGCGAGTGCCCCTCTGGTTGGGAATACAATTTTTTTACCATGATACATGCACGCAAAGCAGAGCAGCTTGAAGAAATTATCAGGGAAATCAGCGAAAAAAATTCTCTGAATAATTATAAAGTTTATCGTAGCGAAAAAGAACTTAAAAAAACTTCTATGAGATATTTTGATGGAGATGATGACAATGAGTAACAGGCAGGCAATGCTTGAAGCACAGAAGTTTTTCCCCGGTGGAGTCAACAGTCCGGTAAGAGCTTTTAAATCCGTAGATTGCGAACCGCCTTTTATAGAAAAAGGCTCTGGTTCTCATGTTTTCGACATAGAGGGTCGGGAATATATTGATTATGTAGCCTCCTGGGGGCCATTAATTCTTGGACATGCCGATAAAGATGTAGTCGGTGCGGTTTGCAGTGTAGCTGAAAATGGTCTGAGCTTCGGTGCTCCGACTCAGAGTGAAACCGAGTTGGCGCGACTCGTGCAGAAGGCTTTTTCGAATATGGAAAAAATGCGTTTTGTCAGTTCAGGTTCTGAAGCTACTATGTCGGCAATTAGATTGGCTAGAGGTTACACCGATCGTTCGTTAATTGTTAAATGCGAAGGAGCCTATCATGGCCATGCAGACTCATTGCTGGTTTCTGCAGGCTCGGGGGTTGCTACTCTTGGTATTCCCGGTTGTCCCGGTATTCCGGCAGATATAGCAAAGAATACGCTAACTATTCCATTTAATGACAGCGAAGCACTCAAGCAGTGTTTTAAAGCGCATAAAGATAAAATAGCCTGCTTTATTGTAGAGCCTGTTTGTGGCAATATGGGAGTAGTTAAGCCACGAGAAGGTTATCTTGAAAAAATCAGAGAAATTTGTGATGCAAACGAAGCATTACTTATTTTTGATGAAGTAATGACAGGCTTTAGAGGCTGCTTTGGCGGAGTCAGTAAAATCAGTGGCGTAACCCCTGATTTAACCTGTCTGGGCAAAATTGTCGGCGGCGGAATGCCTCTGGCGGTGTATGGCGGTTCAGAAAGAATAATGAAATCAATTGCGCCTGATGGCCCGGTTTATCAGGCGGGTACTCTTTCGGGTAATCCGGTTGCTGTTGCCGCCGGAATCGCAACTCTAAAGAAGATTTCTCAGCCTGATTTTTATAAGAATCTGCTCGATAAAGCTGAGCACCTTGAAAAAGAACTCGGGCTTATTGCAGAAAAACATGGTGTTGCTGCTGTGACTAATAGATATGGCTCGATGATGACTTTGTTTTTTGCCGAAAAGCCCGTATTTAATTACCAGGATGCGGCTAACGCCAATGGTAAAAGGTTTGTAGCCTGGTTTAAAGCCATGCTGGGCGAAGGCATATATCTTGCGCCATCTCCGTTCGAGTCTGCTTTTGTTTCATCGGTTCACAGCGATAAAGATGTAAGCAAAACTCTTGGAGCTGCTGACAGAGTTCTTGCTCAAATCCAGTAATTATCCATTTGTTTGTAGAAACCGTTTCAAGACATTTTTGTGTTTTTTGTTATGAACTAAAATTTAGCATATCAAAGATTGCTTCGTCGTTCTGCTTCGCAGAACTCCTCGCAATGACAATTTAGGACTGTCATTGCGAGCAAAGCGAAGCAATCTAAATGTCTTGAAACTTGCTAATATTGCTAAATGGATTATTACTGGCTCAAATCTGATTGTTAGATAATAAAAAAGCGGCTGCTTCATTATTTTGAAGCAGCCGCTTTTTTATTGCAGTTAATTTATCGGTTATTCTCGCGGTTCAATTTTTACCGGGTTGGTGCGCACAGCATATCTGAGTGGTTCACCGGTAACATCATTTAATTCAACTCTGGTAACCATATTAGAGGGGTTGGATAGTTTGCGGTCATAAACTACTTCGCGGTATCTTTTAAGTACAGCCAAATCGTCTTTAAATGCAATTGAATGAACGCCAAGCTTCACTTGGTTTCCAGGATTAACTCTACAAATCAGAGTAGTGTTGGAAGCATTGTCTTCTGCGTAATTTGGATTGAGAGCAGTTCCACCCCAGCTAAAATCAAGGCTAATACTGTCTGTTGCTTCGCCATTTTCATATACATCAAAATCCGTTGATAGCATACTTCCTTCTACCCAAACTGATTTGTTAAAGGTAAAATAGAGCAGGTCGCCGGTATTCATGGTTCTGTCGTTGTCCTGGTCTTCCCACTCTACATCGACAAGGGCCAGGTCTTTAATATAATAATCTCTTATATCGTCATCCTTGGTTCGTGAATCGGGCCCTTCACTGTAAACAAAACAGGCAAAAGGATCAAGCTTGTAGTTTTTGCCCCAGGGGTCAGTTGGTATGTAGGTAAGATATCTTCCCTGAAGACCGTTAAAGTCGTTTTCGCCAAGAAGAGGCAGATAGGGAGGCTGAGTTGCAAGCTGCCCTTGATATGGCAGATCTTCCTGGGAGTTAAACAATACTATTGCCTGTTTAAGCACATCAAGATCCTGCAAAGCTTTAGCCCTTTTGCTTTCTTTTACATAATCTGAATAGTATGGCGTTGCTACGCCGACGAGAATAGCTATAATGGCTACTACAACCAGCAATTCAATTAGAGAAAAACCGCGTTTCATTAATAAACTCCTTAGACGAAGGATGTACAAGATCTTAAATTCTTATTCATCCAGTTAATCGACAATATAGTAAGATAATTTGAGTTAAAATTGCCAGAAAATCAAGTTTTTTATTAGAAGTCTAAATCTTCTCTTAGTTGTTCGCGCTTCGAATCTGCTTCATAATCGCTCCAGAAGTCATATCTTTTAAGTCTGGTAACAGTTTTTAAAGCTTTGCTTTTATAACCTTTATCTTCGTAAAAGTACAACAGGTCTTCTAAAATCGCTTCGCCCTCATTGGAAAAGCTACTGGTTTTTCTTGTCCGTCTGAATGCTAGCAGATCCATGGCTGTTTCGCGGACTCTATCATTTTCACCATACTCGGCGAGTTGGGAAAGCTCGCTGTCTGATGCTTTGGATTCATCTCTGTCTTTGGGATAAGCATAGCCCCAGAGTTTGTAATTGTCTTCTTTATATTTTTCTTTCATTTCATCTATTGTTTGTTCTTTAAGGTAATCAGAAACGGGATTGAGCCTTTCATATTTACGATAATATTTTATTGCATCTTTGTAATAACCACGTTCTTCGTAAAAATTCCAAAGACCCTCCAGTGCAATTTCGTTTTTGCTGTTTTCTTCCAGAAGGTTTAGAAGGGTGGCTTCTTTTTCACCATCGGTTATGTAGCTTTGGTTGAGCTTGTTTTCTATTCTTATTTCTTCCTGGCGCTGGCGCATTTCTTCCAGTTCTTCGCGGGCGTATTTAGCATCTTCTTTGAAATTTTTGTCACGATTGAGCATTTTGTACATTTTTTCTGCTTTATCGTATTCTTCGCGATCCATATAAATTTCTGCAGCATTCATTATTCCCTGGCCATATTGCCGATCATCATCGTATGCTTTTTTATAGTATCTAATTGCGTCGTCGTCATAGCTATAGTCTTCATAAAGCCTGCCCAGTTCATAATAGCCGGTGCCCTTGTCGTCTGACTTTCTAATCTGCTTTTTAAATTCTTTTTCAGCAG
>JBNJGH010000124.1:0-9631 GCA_051747585.1 Candidatus Rifleibacteriota bacterium | reverse complement strand
CCCTCGGTGGCCTCAGTGGTTTAAATTCTATATTTGACAGAAAGAAATAAAACCAGAACTTTTTGTAACCAGCTAATAACTGTTGACCGAGAATTCCTGGAACTAAATTCTTCAGCCTTAGATTGTGAAAAAAATCCTTTGCAAATGCGGGTTGTTTTTAGCTGTTATTTGCAATAATCTATATTTCGACAGCCGATCTCAGCCTGTTATTAAAGTGCTGAAAAATCACCCGGTTGCAATCAGGCAGACATGAACAAAATATTACAAAAACAGCAATTATCCGAAAAAGTCGTAAAATTTAAGGTTGAAGCTCCAATGATTGCGAAATCCCGAAAACCGGGAAATTTTGTTATTTTGCGCGTTGGAGAAATGGGCGAAAGAATACCACTCACGATTGTAGATTCAGACGTTGAAGAGGGCAGCATAACTTTAATTGTGCAGAACGTTGGAGTAAGTTCAGGTAAGTTATGTGAGCTTGAAGTCGGCGATGAGATTACCGATCTGGTAGGACCTCTGGGCAAAGCGACAAAAATTGAAAAAGTTGGAACAGTTTTGGCTCTTGGCGGCGGCGTCGGCATAGCCCCCCTTTACCCGATCGTTGAGGCCCTGAAAAAAGCAGGAAATCGCGTTATTACAATATTGGCTGCAAGAAGCAAGGACTTGATCATTCTTGAAGAAGAAATGCGCAAATGGTCTGATGAACTGATCGTGATGACCGATGACGGTTCTTATGGCAAAAAAGGACTCGTAACTGTCGGTGCCGAAGAGGTTATTAAAAGAGAAAAGATAGACGAATGTGTTGCTATAGGCCCCGCAATTATGATGAAATTTTGCGCCGAATTAACCCGAAAATATGATATTCCGACCCAGGTAAGCTTGAATACTATTATGGTGGATGGTACCGGAATGTGTGGAGCCTGCAGAGTTACGGTAAACGGAGAAACAAAATTTACCTGTGTCGATGGCCCTGAGTTTAATGCCCACAAGATAGATTTTGACGAAATGCTGCAAAGATTACAGGCCTATAAAAAACAAGAAGACGAGGCCAAAGGCAATAAAAAGTGATGGAATGAAAATGACAGAAAGCATAGATAAACAAAAACAACTTAGAAACGAAGAATGGCGTGTAGAAGTTCGTAACAAAGTTCCCAACCGCGAAAGGCTCAATATAGAAAGGGTTGAAATGCCCGAGGTTGCGCCAGAAAAGCGGATTAAGGCGCAAAATATCGAAGTTAACAAGGGGCTGGGCCTTGAACAAGCTGTTCGAGAAGCCAGCAGATGTCTGGATTGTGCAAATCCAACCTGTATAGAGGGATGCCCGGTTAATATAGATATTCCCAGATTTATCAAACAGATTGAAAACAGAAACTTTGCAGATGCGGCTTCTACTCTTAAAGAATTCAGTGCTTTGCCTGCGGTTTGTGGCAGGGTTTGCCCCCAGGAAAAACAGTGTGAAATAAAGTGTTTTTATGCTCAAAAAATGAAAAAAGACCCGGTTGCCATTGGTTATCTTGAGCGATTTGCCGCTGATTATGAGCGGGAGTCAGGAAAGATAAGGGTGCCTGAAGTTGCTGAAAAAAACGGTAGAAAAGTTGCGGCCATTGGTTCGGGGCCGGCTTCACTTTCATTTGCGGGAGATATGATTAAATTGGGTTATGAGGTGACTGTTTTTGAAGCTTTGCACCAAATTGGCGGTGTGTTGAAATATGGAATTCCCGAGTTTCGTCTGCCCAATAAAATTGTAGATATCGAGCTTGAAAATCTCAAAGATATGGGTGTTCGCTTCGAAAAGAATTTCGTTGTCGGAAAAACCGCTTCTTTTGACGATCTCAAAGAGCTTGGTTATGAATGCTTTTTTATTGGTAGCGGTGCCGGATTACCGAATTTTATGAATATTCCCGGAGAAAATCTGAACGGAGTAATGTCATCTAACGAATATCTTACCAGAGTTAATTTGATGGCTGCCAATCAGAGCGATTCAGATACTCCGGTATTGAAAGGCAAAAGAGTGGCGGTTGTTGGGGGCGGCAACACAGCAATAGATTCGGTTCGAACTGCAAAGCGACTTGGCGCGGATAAAGCCATGATTGTCTATCGTCGTTCACTTCAGGAAATGCCGGCAAGAGTCGAAGAAATTAAACATGCCCGGGAAGAAGGGGTAGAATTTCATAATTTAAAAAATCCCGTTGAATATATTGCCAACGAAGATGGAAGAGTTGCAAAAGCAAGATTGCAGTGCATGAAGTTGGGTGAGCCTGATGCATCAGGGCGTCGTCGACCAGTTCCAATTGAGGGAAAAATAGAAGAAATGGAAGTCGATCTGGCTATCGTGGCAATCGGGGTTTCACCGAATCCTTTGATTCCGGCCTGTCTGAATGGCCTCAAAATGAGTAAATGGAACACAATTGAAGTTAATGAAGAAACTATGCAGACTTCGATACCCGAATTTTTTGCAGGTGGAGATATAGTAAGAGGCGGAGCGACAGTTATTCTTGCAATGGGCGATGGCCGGCGTGCTGCTGCTTCGATGCATCGCTACCTGACCGATAAAAAAGCACGAAAGGAAAGTGAATAATAATGGCAGATTTAAAAACCAGATTTTTCGGGCTCGATCTTAAAAACCCGTTAATTGCTGCCAGCAGCAGTTTAACCGCCACACCCGATAATATTGCAAAATTCTCGGAGTGCGGTGTTGGGGCGATAGTGCTTAAATCAGTTTTTGAAGAAGAAGTTTTGAATGAATATGACCAGATTGCACAGGATTATTCTTCAAGCCATTTCGAAGAGTTTATCGATTATTTTGATTATAAAATAAGAAATAATGTGCTTGGCAATTACGGTAAATTTATCAGAGAGGCCAAAAAGAACAGCGAAGTGCCTGTTGTTGCCAGTATAAACTGCATATCTGCTGGTAACTGGCTTCAGTTTGCTTCTCAGGTGCAGGATGCCGGTGCTGATGCAATAGAACTTAACCTTCTGGTGTTGCCATCAGACGTGAGTCGCAGTGCCGAAGACAACCATCGGTTTTATCTGGAGGCGGTTAAAGAAGTTAGAAACAAAGTTAACATTCCGCTTTCTATTAAAATAAGCAATTATTTCTCTGATCTGGCCAGGTTCTGCAAAGAAATTGATGAGCTCAAAGTAGATGGAATAACTTTGTTTAACAGATTTGCCACTCCCGATATCGATATAAAAAAAGAAAAGCTGATTGAAGCTTCTCCATTGAGTTCTGAAGTCGAACATCTCATGTCGTTGAGATGGATAGGGCTTTTGAGTTCAAGGCTTGACTGCCCTCTCGCCGCTTCAGGCGGAGTTCATACCTGGGAACAGATGATAAAAATGATTCTCGCCGGTGCCGGTGCCGTGCAGATGGCAACAGCCTTTTACCAGAAAAATATCGAGTATGCCCTGGAGGTTGTTAAAGGTCTTGAAACATGGATGAACAACAAGGGCTATGAAAAAATTGATGATTTCAGAGGAAACCTCGCCGGCGATAAAACCGCAAATCCGGGTTTTTACGAAAGAGCACAGTTTCTTAGTTCATTCGGTGATTTCGAAAAAAAATAAAATCAGCTAACTTTCTTTTTAAAAAACTTTCTCATAATTAAATTCCGGGCCTGGTCAGCTTCTTCAAGTTTGATCAGGCTCGAAATAATATAGAGAATAATAATTCCGCTCAAAACCGCGGTACCAAGACTTAAAACTGTAGTTATAAAACTTTCCGGATCCATGCTGGAATAAGCGACTAACAGCTCTTTTGTATATTTGCAGGCAAAATACATTCCTGCTCCTGCAATGCTTGTGGCGGCCAAGATTCTTAACAATGCTTTGCCCAGTCCAAACCTGGCAAAACCGCCGAGTTTTTTATTAAGCATTACAAATAAAATGCCTGCATTGACCATTGCTGCAATGCCGGTGCCCAGTGCCAGCCCCCAATAACCGTAATATTGAATCAGTATAAGATTGACAAAAATATTTACCAGAACCGACGATATGCTTGCTATAACAGGTATCTTCGTGTTCTCAAGGGCATAAAAAGCCGGGCCTAAAATTTTAATGAGACAAAAAAACAACAGACCGGTAGAATATGCTCTTAAAGCAAGAGCTGTTGCAGCAGTGTCTGAAGCGAGAAATCTTCCGTGTTCAAATAAAATTTTTATAACCGGCTCGGCCAGGGAAAATATTGCAAAAAATGCAAAAAGGTTAATGAATGTAGACAGCCGGATCGAACCCGAGAGGGTTTCAGCCATTTTGTCGTAATCATGGTCAGCCGCCTGGCGTGAAATAACCGGAAGAGTTGCTTGAGCTACCGCTACGCCAAAAAGCCCAAGGGGAAGCTGCATGATTCTAAATGCATAACTCAGCCAGCTTACGGCTCCATCGCCCTGAGAAGTTGCCAGAATGGTTATTATTGCAACGTTAGTTTGAGTTGCTGCCAACCCTACTATGCCAGGTATGATAAGTCTTATTATTTTTCTAATACCGGGATCATTAAAATCAAGTTGCCATTTGAATCTGAAGCCATGCTTCCATAATGAGGGTATTTGCACGGCAAACTGAATTATGCCGCCGATCATAGCTCCGATTGCCATGCCTGTAATCGCGGGCATGCCAAAGCTTTTTGCAAATGGACAAATGAGCCATCCGGCAAGAATCATTGATAAGTTTAAAAACGCAGGTGCAATAGCAGGAATAAAAAATTCTCCAAGCGAATTTAACATTCCCATTGCAAGAGCCGCCCACGAAACCGCCAGTAAAAAGGGAAACATTATTCTGGTCATAGTTACGGTTACATCAAATTTTTGCGGATCGTTAACAAATTCAGGGGCGATCGCTTTTACTATGAGTGGGCTGGCAACTATACCAATAACCGTAAGTGTGCCCACTACGATTAAAAGAGCGGAAAAAGTAAGGTTTGTAAGTTTGAAAGCTTTTTCTTTTCCCTGGTTATGAGCAATGCCGTTAAAGGTGGGAACAAAGGCAGCG
Organism: Candidatus Rifleibacteriota bacterium; assembly: GCA_051747585.1. GTDB lineage: Bacteria > Muiribacteriota > Ozemobacteria > Ozemobacterales > Ozemobacteraceae > DYKG01. The sequence goes on along the minus strand of JBNJGH010000124.1, from coordinate 4,645 downwards.
CTCATGGCACCTTCAGCAAACAGATCACGCAGAAGATTAGGAATGCGGAATGCCACATTAAATGCGTCGGTCCAGATTCCTGCGCCAAAAAGATAGGCAAAGGTTTGTTCGCGTAAAAGACCTGCAATTCGACTGAAAAAAGTCCCAATTCCCATTACTGCAGCAGAACGGGCTATAGATCGGGGTTTGCTGTCTTTTTGCTCGTTGCTCAAATACGGTGCTCAGCTTTCGTTAACAGGATTAATAATAAGAATGCTGTCGCTATCTTTTATGATATGGCCTTTTGGATTAACAAGCAGGCTGTTTTTTTCGGGCTTTACGCCGACTATAATATAGCCGCATTCATTTTGGATCCAGTTATTTGCGTCCTTCAGGCTTTTACCTACAGTCGGCCCGGGGGGCTCTATAAAAGAAAGGGTGCTGCCTGATTCGCGCGAGAGAAGGTCCTGAAAAAATTCAAGCAGGCCTTCATTGGCAGAAATTTTTGCCAGTAATTTGCCTGAAAACTCACCTTGAATAACCACGTCATCAACTCCACCCATTCGAAGGTGAGAAGAATATTCTTCGTTATATATCTCAGCTGAAGTGTGAATTGCGGGGTTAAGTTTTTCAATGGTCAAGGCAGCAAGAATTGTGCGGGCATCAATGTCCTGGGTCGTTCTGTTCTCGCCATGTTCCGATAGAATTACAGCAGCTGACGCTCTGGTTACTCCGGCTTTTTTCAATACTTCCATCCGGGTAAAATCTTCTTTAAGAATGCTGACCCGCTCAATCTTTATGCGCCTTTGTTTTAAATCCTCCAGGTCGGCTATTTCAGAAACAAGCAGAATTTCCGAGTTTTTGAAGGCAGGGTCAAGTAGGAATTCGGTAATAATAACGGCCACTTTTCCGCTATAACCGCAAATTATTACATGATTTTTCAAATCTTCGGGATTGGTAGGCTTGTGCATAGCATTCTCCTTGAGTTTTTCGAACATGATTGCCGAAAATGTACCGGTAAGCATCGCAAAAACGCCCATCTGGAACATTAAAAGTATCAGAAAAACAAATTTTCCGCCCAGAGAAGCGGGGTAGTCTGCATACTCTCCCGCCATTAATGAAAAAAGGGATTTCCAGAAAGCGTCAATCGGGGTTAAAATTTCTTTGTCTATACCGGTTTCGAACTGTGAAAGACCAACTGCGCCGAAAACTACGGCAAAAACTATAAAGCTTGCGATAACGCAGTATTCGACCATACGGCTTTCGATTATTTTGTTAAACATGGTAAAGCGTCTTTGAAAAGATGCTCCAAGAGAAAAAACTCTAAACAGCCTAAGTAATCTTAGAACTCTTGCAAGTCTGAATACCCTCAAAAGAGGCATTACCGCCAATATATCTATCCAGAATTTGGCTAAAAAACTTCGAGTGTTATGGCTTACCAGCCATCTAAGAGTAAGTTCAAAGATAAAGGCGACTGTAAGGTAGTCATTTATTGTTTGAATAGTTATAAGAGTTGCTGGCGAAAGATCTGCAAAAGCTTCAACTAAAATCAGAATAACTGAAAGAAGTATGAGTGCTATTACAATTGCACTGAAGGCAAGTGAGTCGACGATTTGACGCAAAAAAGCAAAAGGCTTCTCTTCAGCTTCGACGTCATGAACAAATCTTATCTTATCTGCCATGCAAAGCATTGTATTCAAGTTCTTCTCTTTACGCAACTATCAAACTTGAAACAAATATAATAAAATGCTAATATTGGTAATATATTGTAATACTAATTGATTTTAATGGATAAAATTTGAAGCTCAAAATTCTAAAAAAGTCAAAAATTCAATTAAAAATTATTGAATAAAAAAGGAGGTTTTTATGCCCTTGTATGAATACAGATGTAAAAAATGTGGAGATGTTAGTACTTTTCTGGAAAAAATTAACCAGAATGGAAAGCATGAATGCAAAAAATGCGGTTCCAATGAAATGGTAAAGATTTATTCATCTTTTCAGACTGGCGACAAAGAAAAAAGTGGGGGGACCTGTTCTACAGGAACTTGTCCGCTGGGTTAATTGGTTGCTTTTTTTATTACAGTTATAGTTTAAGGGAGAAACAATGGAACAGCTGAAATCTGTATATTTAATAATTGGTGGTGGTCCAGTAGGTATTCAGGCCGCAAAAATGCTTAGAAAAAGCAGACCTGAGTCATCGGTAATTGTGCTTCGCCCGGAGCCATTCTCGGTAATTTATTGTGCGATACCCTATGCTATCGAAGGAATAATCGATATGAAGAAGATCGCAAAAAAAGATGAGCTGGTTACAGGCACCGGCGCACAATTGATTAAAGCCTCGGCGAAAAAAGTCAACTTTGATGCCCATCTGGTAACTCTTGAGGACGGTCGGACAATAAAATATAACAAATTGCTTATCGCAACGGGAGCTTTACCATTTATTCCGCCTGTGCCCGGAAATGATTTGAGAAATATTCTTACCGTTAAAACTGCTGCCGATGCAGAAAAAATAAAAGAGAAAGCTGCTAAGGCAAAAAAAGTGGTTGTAATCGGTGCCGGCGCAATTGGACTTGAGCAGGCTCAAGCAATGAAAGGCCTGGGAAAAGAAGTTCATCTGGTTGATATGGCTGCACATCCTCTTCCAGCAATGGTTGATAAGGAATTTGGCGAAAAATTGATTGAAGAATTGGCTGCTGCGGGTGTTGCCTGGCATGGTAATTCGGCTTTAAAAGAATTCTCCGGCAAAGAGTTTGTCGAAGAAGTTGTTCTTGATGGTAATCGCCGAATAAAACTGGATTCACAAAATGATTTTGTAATAGTTTCGGTCGGGATAAAACCTGAGCTTGAAATTTTTAAGAATACAAAACTTGAAATGGCCCGCGATGGCATAAAAGTTGACGCTTTAATGCGCACCAGTGTCGAGGATGTTTTTGCTGCCGGAGACTGTGTAAGTTTTTACAGTGGCATTGACAATAGACCGCTTGGCGGAAAACTAGCAACTAACGCCGTGCCTATGGCAAAAGTTGCGGCAGTCAATATGGTCGGGCAAAAGAGGGCATATCAGGGATTTTTTAATGGTGCAGTTACTTGTCTAAACGATATGAGAGTCGGGGGAACCGGCTTTACTGAAGCCATTGCTCAAAAAAAAGGTATTAAAACCGTTTGCGGTTTTGGCCAGACTACTTCAAGATTTCCAATTATGCCGGGAGCGCAAAATGTAAGGATAAAACTTGTAGCAGAAGTCGGAACAAGTAAAATTATTGGTGGCCAGATTATTGGACCCGATGCTGTTGCTGAAAAAATAGACCTTATTACCTTTGCTATTCAGAAAGGTCATAATTTAACTGATCTTGCCAACCTTAGTTATTCTGCTCAACCCTGGCAAACATTTTTTCCTGCAGCAAATCCTATTGTAAAAGCTGCCGAAGATGCGCTTGCTGTTCTAAATAATAAAAATGATAATGATTATGCGCTTTTGAGCAAAGAATCAAGCGCTTAGGAATGATTCCTTTAAAGTTTTCTGAATGGGCAATCAATCATTGAAACAAAAGCTATATAAATTTCAATAAAAGTTTGAAAAACAGGTGGTTTTGGTATAGATTATTAGAAAATAATACTGCACACAGGAAAGGAAGCAACAAATGTCACCCAAGCTAATGCGCTTATTTCTGATTCTTACTCTGGTATTTTCTTTTTCGGCTCAGGTCTTTGCCGGAAATGAAAGGCCATTAAATGTTATATTTCTGATTGGCGATGGTATGGGATTAGCTCAGATTACTGCTACCGAGCACGAGCACGGTAAACTTAACCTGAGTCGATTCAAAAAAATTGGACTTCAGACCACCACATGTGAGTCTCATTTCGTTACTGATTCTGCTGCAGCGGGTACTGCTCTGGCAACCGGCTTCAAAACAAAAAAAGGCAGAATAGGTATGAGTTCCGGTAAAAAAGTTTTGAAAAACATGGTTGAATATGCCGAAGAAGCAGGCAAGTCTACGGGTATTGTCGTTTCCAGCACTGTTAATCATGCGACTCCCGGTGCCTTTACCGCCCACGTTGAAAGTCGCTACCATTATAACGATATCATTGAGCAACAGGTCGATGCGGGACTCGAAGTTATTATAGGTGGCGGAATGAGTAATCTTATTCCCAGTTCCATGAAGGGGAGCCGCAGAAAAGATAACAAAAATTTGTTGTTCAAACTCAGAGAAAAAATGCCAGTTATTCAAACTATAGAGGCATTCAGAAAACTCGATGTGCCCGAAAAACTGGCTGCAATTCTTGAAAATGGTGCTCTTCCCAAGGCTTCAGAACGAAACTATACTCTTGGCGAACTTACCAGAAAAGCAATTAAAATACTCAACAGAAATCAAAGCGGATTCTTTTTGTTGGTTGAAGGCTCTCAAATCGACTGGGCCGGTCACGATAATAACTATGAAATGACTATCTCAGAAACTGTTGATTTTGATACAGCGGTTAAAGAAGCCCTCGATTTTGCTGAAAAAGATGGGAACACTCTTGTAGTGGTAACTTCTGATCATGAATGCGGCGCACTAACATTGTTGAAAAACGATGAGCAACCTCACGAAATTAAACCTGTTTTTGCCAGCGATTATCATAGTGGTGTTATGATGCCGGTTTATTCTTATGGGCCGGGTTCAGATGG
>JBNJGH010000123.1:0-9651 GCA_051747585.1 Candidatus Rifleibacteriota bacterium | reverse complement strand
ATCGACAAAATTGAAAAGTGTCGAAGAAACGCTTTAAAATATTCATACGGCGACTACATAGACCTGGCTCATTTTCTGCATCTCATGAGAAAAACAAGCGTCAGCTCAGAAACGAAAGCAACTGCCTATGAACTTTATAAAGCCATTATTGGTGAAAAGAGAAAGGGCGGTTTGATCGCTTATCTAGGCAAGACCGGAGATAAGTTTAGAGCATCCAGAGGAATCTCGATATTTTTTCCTGACCGACAGGGATTCAAGACTTACATGAACCGCTACAAACGCTTGAGTTTCTCGCGAGAAACCGAGTGGTTCGCAGCGCTTCGAGAAGTTGCAATACCCAACATTCCTTACATGAAAATTGTTGGCACACTGCTTGCTGATAAGAATCAGGATGGCCGAATAGCCGCCGGAGAAGAAGTAACTTTAAACCTTAAAGTAGAGAATCTTGGGCGCAAAGGACTCAAACAGGCTCAAGTTTCCTGTAGAACTGACTCCGAATATCTTGAAGTAAAAAATTATAAAAAAACCGTAAAGAAGCTCCCTGGCCCACAAGAAACAATAATGGTGCCGGTCTTTACTTTCAAGGTTAACGAAAACACACCTGTTCATTCAGAAATAAAGCTTGAAATTACTTTAAGAGGAACAGGCATTCCAATATCTACAACCGACACGACCTTTTATGTAAAAGAACCATTTGCCTCAACCGGTCATGCGCTTCTGGTAATGACCGACGCTTTCTCTCCAGCCGGGCCGGTATTAACTGAAATGCTAAATGGTGCCGGAGTAAAATTCGACACCTGGGACAGAGTTCTTGACGGTGATTTGCGCCCCGAAGTCTTGAAAAGATACCTCGACGGCTGGGTTATTGTAGCTGTGCAAGATTCTACCCCACAGCAGTCTCTTACCGAGACTGAAGTCGAAGCACTTGACAACTTTCTGAACTCAGGCGGTAAGCTTGTGTTAAGCGGGCAGGATATAGCATTTTCACTGCGCGACTCCAATTTTCTCAGAAAAAAATGCAAAGCAAGCTTTATTCAAGATGATGTTAACATTCATGTCATATCTGGCCTTAATGGCTTCGCAGGGAATGAAACCATGCAAATTTTTGGTGGCGATGGTGCCAACAACCAGAAATGGCCAGATGAAATCGATGCACTTCCCGGAGCCACTCCGATTATAAAATACCGCGAAGGAGCCCGTGACATGGCAGATGAAAGCCAGATGGCAGGCCCAAGCCATAAGCCAAATTCCAACTCCAAAGGTATTAAGTCTTCAGGAAACGCCGGGGTAAAAGTGGTCGATGGTTACAGACTTCTGCTTTTCACCTTTGGTTTTGAAGCTATTAACAATCAATCTCAAAGAGATGCTTTTATGAAAGCAATAATGAATAACATGCATCCCGATATAGCTGCAGAATTGCAAAATTATGCCGATGCGGCTGTAAGACGCCCCGTCACTCGAAGCGTAAGCACAGAAGAATACATCCAACGCGCTGATCTTCTTTCCAATGTTGAAAAGAAGTTGGTCAAAAAGATACGGGCTAAGTTAAACAAAGATCCGGAATACGGAAAAGAAATGCTGATGCAGATTAGGCGGCTGCCGACCCAAAAACAAAGAGCAGTTGAAAATCTTGAAAAAAATATAAAATCACTCTTGGAATTTGACAAACAGCATGGTACTCTGAATCAGAGATAACTCTCAAGCAACAAGCAGCGGGAGAAATCTCAAAAGGGTTTCTCCCTTTTTTTCTGTACGGAACACCTGTAATGGCAAGCAAACAGAAAATTCTGTTGAATAACACTAAGTCTACGACCAGAGCTTCCGGGCGGGATGAGATACAACCCGCCATGGATGCAAAAAGACGCCAGATAATCAGGCTGTATTTAACTGCGATAATTCTTCTGAGCATGATGTTTACAGTTTATATCTGGCAATCAACTAAAATGGTAGAAATAAAACTCAGACTAAACAAATCTGAGAAACGTATTGCAACCCTTGAAAACAATAACTCGGATTTGCGGGCAGAGACTTCCAAGCTTCAATCTCTTAATCGAATTGAATCCATTGCCCGAAACGAACTTGGAATGATTATACCCCAAAAATTTATTTATCTTACAATGCCGGACTTAAAAAACAAATGACAACGACTAACTCCCCGGAACACAAACCCGTATTAACTGAAGCCGTATTAAAATACGCTTTTCCTGAAAATGGTAAAATTTTTGTAGATGCGACTTTTGGTTTAGGCGGTCATACAAAATTACTTCTGGAAAAGTTTCCAACCCTGGAAAAAGTTATAGCCATAGATCAGGATGAAGAGATTTTAAATTTTTCCCGCGATCGTATAACCGATAAAAGAATTATAAGAGTTCATGCTAAAGCTTCGGAACTAGCCGGAGTTATGGCATTATTTGAAATTAACAAAGTAGATGGAATTCTGCTCGACCTGGGCGTTTCATCTTATCAGCTGGACAACGCCGAAAGAGGCTTTTCATTCACCAGAGAAGGTCCCCTCGACATGCGCATGAATAAAGAAACCTCTCTTACGGCAAAAGAAGTGGTTAATAAATTCAGTCCGAAACGTCTAAAAGAGATTTTCAAACAATATGGCGAAGAAAAATTTTCCGGTCGAATTGCGCAAAATATTGAAAAATACAGAAGCTCCGGGGAAATCGACAATACCAGCCAGCTTGCCGAAATAGTAAAAATTTCAATACCGGCCAGAGTCAGAGCGAAAAGCCCTATACACCCCGCTACAAGAGTTTTTCAAGCTTTAAGAATCTTTATAAACAACGAACTCGACGAGCTCAGCTCATTTCTTGACATTGCCCTTGCCTGCCTTAATCCAGGTGGTCACCTTTGCATAATTTCTTTCCACTCGCTGGAAGATCGCATAGTTAAAAAGTTTTTTAAGCTTAAAAGCAAAGGCTGCACTTGCCCTCCGGAATTTCCTGTCTGCAACTGCGGCAAGAAACCTCAGGTAAAAATTCTCACCAGAAAAGCTATATTTGCAGATGACGAAGAAAAGGCTTCCAATCCCCGCTCCAGATCTGCAAGGCTCAGAGCAATCGAAAAGCTTAAAACGGGAGATGCAGCATGAAGAAAGTGCAACTCAATAAAAGAGTAAAAAAAGCTCTGTTTCTTTTAGCTTTAACTCTGATAGTTTTTGTAATCTTTATTTTCAGATTAGTTCAACTACAGATTTTTCAGCACGATCAATGGTTGGTTAGATCTCAACACAATCATGCCACCAAAAGAACCCTTGAAATGCGTCGAGGCAGCATACTTGACAGAAACGGCGTAGAACTCGCAATCTCTGTAGACACATATAATGTATGCATCTACACACGTGAGCTGGAATCGGTAACGACTGCTGCAAACGGTCTTGCAACCGTCTTGCCTATGACCCGGGAAGAAGTCACCGCTAAAATTGGTGATCGCAAAGGCTATTTTACCATTTATAAAAACCTGGAGCCCAATCTGGCTCTCAAACTCAAGAAGTTGGAAATCCCGGGAATAGTTCTTGAAAGCAATTATCGCAGATACTATCCACAAAAGAACCTGTCTTCAAATCTTATCGGGTTTACCGGAACCGACAATCATGGCCTGGAAGGCCTTGAATACAGGTTTGACAAGACTTTAAGAGGATATCCCGGTCTTGCCGTAAAAGAAAACATAAGCATAAACGAAAATCAACCTTCTAAGATGCGGGTTATTAAGCCCCCCAGGGGTGGCAGCAATTTAACTCTGACCATTGACTCGTTTATTCAACACACCCTCGAAACAGAGTTGCAAAAACTTATGCAAAAATACGAGCCCATAGATGCCTCGGCAATTGCCATGGATCCAAAAACTGGAGAAATCCTTGGAATGGCATGCCTTCCCAACTATGATCTCAATGATTTCCGGGAAAGCAATCCATCTCAAAGACGTAACCGCCCGGTAACCGATAGTTTTGAGCCTGGCTCATGCATGAAAATTTTTGCCATGACCAGCGCAATTGAATCAAGCAAAGCTGATCATGGAACCAGGTTCTATTGCCGAGGTTATGGAGAAATTAACGGCCGTATTATCAAATGTCATGGCGCGCACGGCCTGGTAGATATGGAAGAAGCTATTGCCGAGTCATGTAACGCTGCAATGTCACAAGTTTCACAAATGATTGAGCCAGGTGAATTATACCGCACCTACAAAAAGCTTGGATTTGGTGATCCCACCGGCATAGAAGCTCCCGGAGAAATTAGCGGAACACTAAAACCACCATCCCAATGGTCTGGCTTCACTGCGGCTTCTTTATGTTTTGGTCAGGAGCTCACGGCGACTGCAATACAAATGGTTAATGCCTATAGTGCAATTGCGAACGATGGAGTTTTATTAAAACCGAGATTAGTTAGAAGAATATCATCGCCAGATGGAGATATAAATCAAACTATGGAGCCCGAAATAGTTCGCAGGGCATTTTCAAAAAATACTGCACGCTGGCTTAGAAAAATGCTTGCGGGCGTTGTGGAAACAGGGACCGGCGAAGCTGCATGGCTTGAAGATTACACCATTGGTGGTAAAACCAGTACTGCTCAAAAAGCAAATCCGGAAGGCGGCTATTTTAATGACAAGGTTGTAGCCTCGTTTATCGGAATGTCCCCCGCCCTGAATCCTAGAATTGTATTGTATGTTGCGGTAAACGAGCCCAAGGGGGATGAAAAAACTCTTTATGGCGGAAAAGTTGCAGCTCCGACTTTTGCTCGCATTTTAAACCGCGTATTAAAATATCTTAAAGTTCGGCCTGATCGACATTCAACTATAGCTGCCCGCCAGGAACAACTTAAAAAGATTAGAACCGCCTCAGCGCAGGAAATTATAAAACTTCCCAACAAACTCGCCAAACCTGAAGTTGAAGCAAAAGACTTAGAACAATTTTCGCCGAAAAAAATTCCAAACTTAATCGGGAAATCAATGAAGTCCACAATACAGACACTTAATAAGGTTGGTCTCAAAGGTATTTATGAAGGCAATGGCCTGGTTGTAAAGCAGTCTCCCAAACCGGGCAAGCCTGTTCCTGATTCTAAAATACTATTATTGACCCTTTCACCGGGAAATAATTAAGTAAAACTAAGTGTTTAATAAGAGTTAAATTACTGTTAAAATCACTGCAACAAATAATACAAAAAGCAAAAAGATAACTGGAGTTAATAAATGAAAACTTTGCGCAGCATTTTACCGGATAACGTTATTTCAACAACCGGAGTTCTTGATCTTGAAATAGCAGGCATCGCCTTCGATTCAAGAAAAGTTCATAAAGGCTATCTGTTTTGCGCCTTAAATGGCAGCCATATTGATGGAAGTGCTTTTATTTATGATGCCATTGAACGCGGAGCAGCAGCTATACTGACCGAGGCTTCACGAAAAAATATCGAAGTTCCAGTTATCAAAGTCGAAAATGCACGCAAAGCCCTATCAGAAATCTCCAGAAAATTCTATGAAGACCCTTCAGAAAAAATAAAACTGGCAGGTATTACCGGCACCAAAGGGAAAACAACGATAACCTATCTTGTGCAGAGCATTCTACGGGCTGAATACGAAAAAGCTTTCAGAATCGGGACAGTGGAATACGACATGGAATATGAAACAATTCAGGCAACCAACACCACTCCTGAATCACAAGTTTTATTTTCCATGCTTGATCAAGCTTTAAAAAATGGCATCAAGCACGGAATTATGGAAGTAAGTTCCCATGCCTTAAAAACCTGGCGAGTAGAAGATATTTCTTTTTCGGTTGTTGGCTTTACCAATCTTTCACTCGAGCATACAGAATTTCACCCTGACATGGATGATTATTTTAACGCCAAGAAACGTCTCTTTACAAATCTAAACCGCAAAAACTGCCCATCGGTGGTCGGCATAGACAATGAATACGGCCAACAACTTGCACGAGAACTAAAAGAAGCCGGCAAAGAAGTCTATACCGTTTCGGTTCACAACAGTCAGGCCGATTTTTACAGCCAGAACCAGCAAATGACCGGATTTAGCAGCAGTTTCGATCTTTATCATAAAAACGAAAAGCACGCGGTCACTATAAATCTTGCCGGCGAGTTCAATATTTTTAACGCAATCATGTCTGCGGCAATGTGCAAAATTCTCGGTGTCAACTGGCCAAGTATTTTAGAAGGAATAAAAAACCTTAAAAACGTTCCGGGTAGATTTGAATCCATAAAAAACCATCAAGGAATTAACGTTATAGTTGATTATGCTCATAGCCCCGAAGCCCTTGAGAATGTTTTAAAAGCCGTCAGACCAATCACCCGCAACAAGCTATTTACCGTCTTCGGTTGTGGCGGAAATAGATCCAAAGAAAAGCGCCCCGTTATGGGTAAAATTGCCTATAATAATTCAGATGTCATCGTCATAACCAGCGACAATCCTCGAAAAGAGTCTCCAGAAGCTATAATTGAGCAAATTGTTTCCGGCCTGCCCGAAAATATAAACTCAAATAAAACAATATTTAAGATTGCTGAGCGAAAAACAGCAATTATCAAAGCTTTGAAAGCAGCGGAGCCCGGCGACTCAGTAGTCATAGCCGGAAAAGGGCACGAAACCGGCCAATATTTTGCTGACCGCACCCTCCCCTTTGACGACCGTGAAGTGGCACGAAGTTTTTTCAATACAGAAGACAATGAAAACTGACTGGACATTCGAATTAATTGCTGACATCTGCAAAGGTAGAATTATAAAATCCGGCAATAGCAAAATCACCGGTTTCAGCAAAGATACACGCAGCATCGAACCCGGCAACGTATATATTGCATTGAGTGGCGAAAACTTTGACGGACATCAATTTGTAAACGATGCGATCAAGGCCGGAGCGTCAGGAGTTATTATTTCCAATGATATTGCGCTGCCTACGGATCGTGACACTTTTGTAATTAAAGTAAAAGACTGCTTAAAAGCCCTTCAGAACTGCGCAACATTTTATAGAGAAAGCCATAAAGGTTTTTTTATAGCCATAACCGGCAGCAATGGCAAAACAACGACCAGAGCAATGCTCCAACATATTCTCAGTAAGAACAAAAGCTGCTATGCAACCAGCGGAAACCTGAATAACCACATCGGTCTTCCCCTGACGATTCTTGCAACTCCCAACGACGCAGATTATATCGTTCTCGAAATGGGAATGAATCACGAGGGTGAAATTAAAGAGCTTTGTAATATCGCAAAACCGGATATGGCACTAATTTGTAATATTGGACCGGCTCACATCGGAAATCTCGGCACCCTGGAAAATATTGCCAGAGCAAAAGCAGAGATTTTCAGCCAACTTAAAAAAGATGCCACTGCAATAGCGCCATCAGATACAGAGTTTAAGAATATTTTTGTCCAAAGCACAAATGCAAACATCATTTACTTTGGCATTGAAAACCAGCCCGATTACAGCCTAAGCAAAATCGACGCCAATCTAGAGTCAATTTCTTTTAAAATTCAACATAAAAGTGCCTCTTATTGTTGCCAACTACCACTTGCGGGTCAACACAACGCTTTTAACGCCATGGCCGCTCTTGCAGCCTGCAACCAGATCGGTCTCGACCTTGAGCAATGCTGCCAACGGCTGCAAAGCTTTAAAGCGGTTAACGCAAGAATGGAAAAGTTTGTTAAAGACGGCATAACAATTTTAATCGATTGCTATAACGCAAACCCTGCATCTATGAATGAAGCTTTAAAATACCTCAATTTATGTGACAGCCCTCGAATCGCTGTCCTGGGTGACATGAAAGAACTTGGCAGCCATTCTGAAACTCTACATGCTCAAACTGGTAACCTGGCCGCCAAACTGGCGATTGATTTTGTAATTACAGTTGGCAGCGAAGCCGCTTTTATAAGTAAAGCTGCTGAAAATGGCGGTATAAAAAAAGAAAATGTTTTTTGTCTAAGCTCCAACGAGCAAGCAGCCGAATTATTAAAAGAGAACTTAAAAACTGGTGCAACTATTCTCTTCAAAGCCAGCCGGGGCATGCACTTCGAAAAAATCATAAGGAGTATCTGGCCGGAATTAGCTGAAGATCTGCACTAATTCAATGCAGGAGGTCTTTTTCTTTGTTCAGCTCAATTTTTGCACCACTCTCGATAAGAATAATTTTTTCAATCGTAACCTCTTTTCTGCTGGCAATGATAATAGCCCCAAGGGTTATTTCCAACCTTAAATCGAGGCAGATCGGGCAAACAATCAGAGAAGAAGGAGTAAAGGAGCACCTTAAAAAGGCCGGCATTCCGACAATGGGTGGAATTATCATTCTCATTCCCCTCATGGTAACCACAATTTTATGGACGAAACTCAACCCTTTCGTAATAATTGCACTGTTAACAACGGCAGCAATGGGATTTATAGGTTTTTTCGACGACATTACCAAAGTAGTAAAAGCAAGATCTCTTGGCCTGACACCCCGGCAAAAATTTCTCGGGCAGGTTATGGTTGCCGCATGCGCCGGCATTGCAATTGTTTATTACCCTGAGCTTAGATTTGAACTGACCATGCCTGGAGATGGCACTAAAACCCTCGAGCTTGCTCCAACCGTCACCCAGTTACCGGTGGTGGGAACCTTTGACCTCGGTTGGTTCTATATTCCATTTGTTATTGCCGTAATTGTCGGTGCCACAAACGCAGTAAATCTTACCGACGGCCTCGACGGGCTGGCAGCAGGCACTATGGCAGTAGCCGCCAATCCGTTTTTACTGTTTTCTTATGTGTGTGGCCATGTAATTTTTGCCCAACATCTTGGTGTTCTTCACATTGCCGGAGCAGGCGAACTGGCGGTAATGAGCGCTTCAATAGTTGGAGGGTGTCTGGGCTTTCTCTGGCACAATTCCCACCCGGCATCTGTTTTTATGGGCGATACGGGTTCTCTGGCCCTTGGTGGTGCAATTGGATCTATTGCCGTATGCACAAAAACCGAAATATTTCTGGCCATTGTCGGCGGCGTTTTTGTTCTCGAAGCCCTGTCGGTTATGCTGCAGGTAAGCTATTTCAAGCTAACCAAAGGGAAGCGTATCTTTAAAATGAGTCCGATTCATCATCATTTTGAACTATGCGGCTGGGCAGAAGAGAAGGTAGTTATAAGATTCTGGACAGTAGGCATTATGATGGCACTTATAGGCCTCACCCTTTTCGCCTCCAGACTGGTAGCAGTATAAGCTGCAAAAAAAAGCCCCGGCGGGTAACCGGGGAAAAGCAATTGGGATGTTATGAACAAAACAAATCAGCGATAGTAGATACTAAGCTGAATGTCATTCATCCGTATATCAACAAGATCAAGGTTCTGGGCAGCCAGATAATAAAGGCTGCTTGGGTTGCTTCTTATAAGCTCGGTAACATCTACAGTATATTCTGTACCAGCTTCATCGGCATAGAACAGGCCAAGATAGTTTTCCAGAACTGCGCTGTCGCCAACCCACCATTCGCCAAGATCGGTTTCGGCACTTACCTGCTGCGATGAACCAAGATAAGTTTTGAACTGGGCAGCGCCTCCGGCATGATACTGACCGGTGAACTTGAGCTCTGCATTATTAAATGCCAAACTTACAAAATCTATTTCAATTGGTGTTTCCAGTGCAACCTCGCCATATTCACCATTAGCATCTGCAAAAGGATAGTATTCTGAGAAC
>JBNJGH010000122.1:0-9686 GCA_051747585.1 Candidatus Rifleibacteriota bacterium | reverse complement strand
GTGTCGGCGGTGCCGGTTGAGGCGGCGGCGGACTGGCTGCCGGTGGTGTCGGCGGTGCCGGCTGAGGCGGCGGCGGACTGGCTGCCGGTGGTGTCGGCGATGCCGGTTGGGCCGGCGGTTGCTGCTTTGGCGTAATTTTTACGTCTTCGCGCAATGGAGTATCTTTTAGTCTTTCCCAGAGGGATGTTGCCACCTGAGATACAACAGGATCGGGATCTCCACTTGCTGCTTTTAAAACCTGTCTTGCCGTAGAATTATTTATTTTTGCAAGGGATTTTAGCACACTGAGCCGTATACCCTGGTTTGGATCTTTTAGTGCTGCTTTTAACAAAGTTAAAGAAGCCTGATCCGCAATTTCGCCAAGAGCGAAAATAACACTGTCCCGCAACCATACTTCTGAAGAAACAAGCATAGACCTGAGAGTTAAAAAAGCTTGCTGATAACCATTTTTTACCAGAAATTTGGCGGCATTAACCTTTACGCGATTTTCTGAATCATGCAAAAGTTCGAGAATATGTTCCTCACACCCTTGGATTCCCTGTTCTTCAATAACCTCAACAGTATTGGCTCTTACCCGCGGATCTGAATCTTTTAAACAATCAAGAAGGGTATTCACCCCCTTTTCTCTGCTGTTACGAGCAAAAACTTTTACCAGTCCGGATTTAACTATTACATCCTCTTCATTAATAAGAATACGCTCAAGCAAACCCACATCGAGACTTACTTCCGTATCCAGAATTATTTTAAGCATCATGAAACGCCGCTGAGAAGAAAAATTTTCGTTAGACAGCATGAACAAAACCTGGGAAGGAACTCTCTTATCTTTAAGATTAAGCAAGGCCTGCAAAGCTGCTAATGCAACTTCTTCCTGAACCCCCCGGGCAAGTTGAAGAAGTTGGGACAAATGCCCCGAAGGCTTTTTGTCAGTCAGCATCTTGATGTGTTGAAGCAAAGTTGGAATATCTGACATTTTTTTCAAGTCAGGTAAAGAACTATCAACAGGATCATTCAGCTGCGGTAGCCCTGAAGATATACTGGCGGGTTGATCAAACTGAGCCTGGCCAGAATCTGTTTCGGGCTCAAGAGATGGTAAAGATGGCTCGGAAGTATTAACCTCCTGGCCAAGCTTATTCATAATAGTTTCAGCATTTTTTCTAACAGCTTCATCCGGGTCCTGCATGGCTTTGCTGGCAAAGGCAATTTTATCTTCTTTTGAAATTGCAGGAATTGAAATTAACTGCTGCAATGACTTAATTCGAACTTCAGCAGAAATTGAATTAAGATTGTTGATAAGTAATTCCTGCCGCCTTTTATTAATCATTGCACCACCTCTATATTATTTTATGCCAAAGCCACTATCATTGAATATTGTTAATAGAATAGCAAGCTCGGCCCTTGAAACGCAATTTTTTCTTACCGCTTGACTTAAATCGTCAAAATTACTTGAAAAAATTGCCTCTCTAGCTTTTTTACTAAGGGCATGCAGCCTTTCATCAGAGATCTGAAGTGGAAGTCTAATTTTTTCCAGAAATTGAGTTTGTTTAATCCTATCTTGCTCACGATCTGCATAGCCCTTATATTTAATTTCTGCTTCAAGACTATATATTTCATCTCTGTTTTGCAAACTCAGTTCTGCATCATTGGGAAAAAATGTTTTGAGATCGAAATAGTTTATTTTCGGACGTTGCAATAACTCAACTGCTGTAATAGTTTTTTTTAAACTGCCTGTTCCAGACTTTTCAAGCTTTTTACGATTTTCTTCTTTAGGCTGAATTTTTATTTGTTTTAGTTTATCAACTTCGTTTTCAATCCTTGTGATCCATTTACATATTTTATTATATCGATCTTCACTTACCAAACCAATTTTCCGCCCATCGCTCAGCAACCGTTTTTCTGCAGAATCATCTCTCAGGGTTAAACGAAACTCTGCATGACCGGGAGTTATTCGATAAGGTTCCGGGCGCTCCCATTGCGAAAGATCATCTACCAGAACTCCTATATAACTTAAAGTTCTTGAGGGCCAGTAAGGCTCTTTATTTTGCAATGCCAGCACCGCGTTAATTCCGGCTATTAGTCCCTGAGACGCAGCTTCTTCATAGCCGGAGGTGCCATTTAGCTGACCGGCAGTATAGAGTCCTTCAACGATTCTACTTTCAAGGGTTTTCATAAATTGCCCCGGCTCGAGCGCATCATACTCTATTGCGTAGCCATATCTTAAAATAACGGAATTCTCGAGTCCGGCAACACTTGCAAGAATCTCTTTTTGAGCAGCCGGAGGCATGCCGGTCGTAAGCCCCTGAAGATAAACTTCTTCAGACTCTCTTCCTTCTGGTTCTACAAAAATCTGATGTTTAATCTGACCGGGAAAACTAATTATTTTACGATCTATCGAAGGGCAGTGTTTTGGGCCAACATTGGTAATATTTTCAAGCTTTAAAGGACTCTCGTCAAGGTTGTTTTGTATGGCCTGAATTGTTCTTTTGTCGGTAAAAGTAAGCCAGCACGATATTTGATCGGAATATCGCTTCAGCCTGTTTTCCCACATAAAACCACCTGAGTCGTCGTCTCCGGGGAGCTCACGCATTAAATTTTTGTCAATCGAACTTTTTAAAACCCTTGGCGGGGTAGCTGTCTGCAATCTTCTGGTTTTGATACCCAGTTGGTTTAAAGATTTGGAAAGTCCCTTCGCAGGTCTTTGATTATGCGGGCCACTGCTCCAGCTGGATCGGCCAAG
This sequence comes from Candidatus Rifleibacteriota bacterium, assembly GCA_051747585.1. GTDB lineage: Bacteria > Muiribacteriota > Ozemobacteria > Ozemobacterales > Ozemobacteraceae > DYKG01. Next base: position 6,952 of record JBNJGH010000122.1, on the reverse strand, counting down.
TATAATTTTGCTGTTCAAATAGGTTCCGGAAGTAATTATAATTTTATGACAATTAAAAACAAGACCGGTTTCGATAGCAACGCCTTTAACCTGATCATTTTCTACCAGAACTTCTACAACCTGCCCCTGTTTTAGATGAAGATTCGGAGTAGAAAAAAGCGTTTCAGTCATTCTCTGTCGATAAAGAATCTTGTCGGCTTGAGCTCTTCTAGCTCTAACAGCAGGTCCTCGCGAGGTGTTCAGCCATTTCATCTGGATACAGGTTTCATCGATGCAGCGGGCCATTTCGCCGCCCAACGCACCGATTTCACGAACCAGATGGCCTTTTCCCGGGCCACCAATACTTGGATTACAGGGCATTAGAGCAATGGTTGAAATGTTCATGGTAAGCAGCAAAGTTCCGGCACCCAGGCGAGCAGAAGCAAGCGCAGCTTCACAGCCGGCATGTCCTGCTCCGACAACTACAACATCGTATTTTCTGGTTAGGCTGCTCATTTTATTTACCAATACAAAATCGCTCAAAAATCAGATCAAGTGTGCTAAAATCAACAGTTTCGCCGGTAATTCTTCCCAGCTCTCTTACTGCTTCTTCAATTTCAATTGCCAGCATATCCTGATAGATGTTTCCAACACCTTCGCAAGCTCTTTTAAGCGCTGCCAATGCTTTGCTAAGAGAGTTCTGCTGTTGTGCGCCCAACAAAACCATAGATTCAAAATCGGCAAAACCCTGCCGCTCCAGAATCAGATTAATTTCTTCTTTTAAAGATTGAAGACCGGCTTCATTCAACGTAGAAACCCCGACACCAGTTACGCCTGCAAAGAATTCTGGCTCTATTTTCTGGGGCAAGTCAATTTTATTGCGCACACAAATAAAAGGTTTTGAATCAGCTTTAAGCTGTTGCATCACTTTTCGATCTTCAACAGTTTCGGGCTTTGAACCGTCAAAAACACCAATTAAAGCAAAAGCTTCTTCTGCTGCTCTTCTTGTTCTTTCAATTCCCATAGCTTCAATCTTATCGCCCGGGCTTCGCAAGCCAGCAGTATCTATCAGTTTAACCGGCACAGATCCAAGTTGAAAACTTTCTTCAAGAGTATCGCGAGTTGTTCCGGCGATTTCGGTCACTATAGCCCGGTCTTTACCGAGCAGACAGTTCATAATACTGGATTTTCCACTATTCGGGCATCCCAGTAAAGCAATTTTAAGACCGCCGCAAATCATGCTGCCATTCCTGGCATTTTCTCCAAATTCTTCAAGTTGCCTTCGAACTGCCCGCAGATCTGCCGCAAGCTTATGCTCGTCAATCGCTTCAATTGCATCTTCAGGAAAATTCAAGCCGGCTTCAAGTTCAACCAGATTATTGACCAGTTTATCACGCAAACTGCTAAGTTGTTTAGAAGGCAACCCCTGTAATTGATTGAGCGCCAATTTGGTCTGAGAAACCGATTCTGCTGCTAAAAGCTGTGAAATTGCTTCTACTTCGAGCAAATCCATTTTACCGTTTATGAAGGCTCTTCGGGTAAACTCTCCGGCCTCTGCCTGTCGAGCCCCGACATTGAGAATTAAGGACAAAAGGCGGCTGACCAGAACCGGATTACCGTGACAGGATATCTCGGCAACATCTTCACCAGTATAAGAAGCCGGACCGGGAAAAGTTGTTATAACAACCTTATCGATCAGCGAATCATCTTCGGGATCGATTATTGAGCCATAATAAGCGGTATAAGGGAGGGGGAAAGTTTTCTTTCCCCCTTTTTTGAATATCTTTTCTGTTATTGAAAATGAATCTGGCCCCGAAAGTCTTATAATGCTTATCGCGGCTCTACCGGCCGGAGTCGATACTGCTGCAATAGTATCTATTCCAGACTTAGACATCTTCCTCCATAAACATAGGCACAGCAGTTGAAGTTTCTGAACGATTATCGCTTTCTTTGTTCTGCTCATCTTTGTCCTGATCAACAGTTACGGGCTGCCAGCGATCATTGATATCGGTCTTTCTCTTTTTTGCCGGAGCAATTACTACTTTTCGCATAGGCTCGGAACCTTTAGAAAAGGTTTCGACATCGTCACGATCTTTTAAAGCCATGTGAACCGTTCTTCGATCAAGAGTAGACATTGGCTCAAGCTCAACTTTTCTTCTGTTGGAAAGAGCTTTTCTACACATTCTATTGGCCAGGCTGATAAGATTTCTGTATCTCTTTTCGCGGTATCCCTGAGCATCGATAACAAGCTTGATACGATCTTCATTACCACGATTGAGAACGATATTCATCAAATATTGTATTGCATCGAGGTTTTTACCACGTTTGCCAATAATTTGCGAAACATTGTCACCTGAAGCTTCAATAACCCATGCTCCATCTCTTTGATAATCTTCCAGTTCAAGATTTTCAATACCAAGATTATCCGCTACTTCTCTAATGAAATCGAAGATAACCTGATAAGAAGGATGATTTAAAACCTCTTCGCTGACAGGTTCTTTTGGCCGTTCAGGAATATCTTCTTCTACGCGCCTTCTCGGGCGACGATCTCTTGAACTTCTTTCCGGTCTGGTACGTTTTCTTTCCGGGGTATGATCTTCGTTGTCGTCAGTGTCGTCAATGTCGTCATAATCTGTTTGATCGGCTACAGCTTCTTCTTTTTGTGGCTCAGCTTCAGGTTCAGGTTTGGGTTCAGCGGGTTTTTCTCCCAGGATAAACTTCACCTTGAATTCCTGCTTACCTACAAAGCCAAAAATACCTTTAGCCGGGGCAGACAGAACCTCTGTTTCAAGAATGGCTTCATTTTCATTAAGCTCGCCCTGTGCAATTTGTTTAGCTTCTTCTTCGGATTTTGCGGTTATTTCTATAGTTCTATTCATATATCAGGTTACTCCTCCTTAATAGCCTCCGCAATGCGGTTGGCCTGTAACTGCTGAAGCAATCCGATCACGCTGCTGGCAAACCAGTAGACAAGCAGTCCAGCCGGCAAAGACCAGGTAATAACAAACATAAACATCGGCATAAAAGCCATCATTTGTCTTTGCTTCGGATCGGTCATTTTTCCCTGCTGATAATACATCAACGCCGCGATAGCGATTGGAAGAATCAGCAAGGGGTCACCTTTTGAAAGGTCTGAAATCCATAAAAACGGTGTTTTCCTCAATTCTACTGCAATTCTAATTGTATTATACAAAGCAATCAAAATTGGCAACTGAAGCAACAATGGGAGACATCCGCCCAGTGGATTAACATTGTGCTTCTGATAAAGTTTTAAAACCTCTTCGTTAAATTTCTGGGGGGTATCTTTATATCTGTCTTTTAAATCCTGAACTTTGGGCTGAATTTTCTGCATGTGTGCCATTGATTTGGTCTGCTTCAGCGTAAGGGGATACAGAACAAGCCTTACTACAATGGTCAAAAGGATTATTGCCAACCCATAATTTGGAATAAGCGAATAAAAGAATTGTAAAATTCGCAATAAAATCGTACTTAAGAAACCATATTCGGAAACCATGCCTCGATCTATGCTTTTAAGCTGGTCAAGTAAAATCGGACCAAAATAAATTCTAAAAGAAAATGACCTGGACTCTTTGGCACCAAGATTAAACTGTGGCACAGTTAATGAGATAGTGTGCCCGGTCTGTTCTTTCTTTTTTTCGTTAGCTGCCTTTACCTTAAATTGAGTAGCACCGGCTTTTACATCGGCCTGGGCATCCATTAATACCGTAAAATACTGGTTCTTTAAACCTATGCCGCTAAATTTTGCATCGCTTTTACTAACGGCATCAGCTTCAGAAAAACTTTCAACTTCAGAATCAGTCAGTCCCAGAATGGAAGACTCGCCAAAGGGATCCATAAAAAGGCCCGGACCATAAGAAAGGGTAAAGGCTCCGTTTTGTTCGCTTCCTACCGCGACCAGCTTCTCTTCAAGATTGCTTATTACATAGTCAACTTCAAAATGATAGCTGCCGTTAAAGAAAGTATATATTGCAGCCATAGCAAGCTTCTTACCGCCTGAAGCTTCACCGCCAAGATTGGCATTAGCTCTTACAACAATTTTATCGTCACTTTCTTCGTCGAGTTCTATGTTGAAACCCTTGTCGGCATAGCTGCCATTTTGCAAACGGCCAACAAAAGGCTTCATCGTCTCAGGAGCGAAACTGTAGCCAAGATCCTGTAATACAGGAGGATACATGTTTTCTTCAAAGTTGCTGCCTTTAAGAAAATAAACGGAAGGAGCGCCAGTTTTACTGGAAATTACAGTTCTAAAAAGTTTTGTTTCAATTGTTGCATCGCGAAAACCATCGCCATCGACATCTTCAAGAATACAACCGACAGCTTGCTGCTGCGACTCAGTCTCGCCTGCCAGCTGCGCCGGTATCAACAAAAAGCCCAGAAAAGCAAAAAAGCAGATAACACTGCTTAATATTTTAAAATTATTCTCATTTTTATTAGCTGAAAAATTCATTTTGTTCATTTCCCTGTAGTATTGGCTATATCAGCAAACACCTTTTAATTTATCTTACTGAACAGGATCATCTCCGCCTTTTGAGAAAGGATTGCACCTTAGTATTCTCCACAATCCCATAAACCCTCCTTTTACAAATCCATACTTTTCAATGGCTTCAAGAGTGTATTGGGAGCAGGTTGGACGGAATCGACAATTACTACCCAGCATGGGCGACACCCACCTCTGATAAAACCTTATCATAAAGATACCGGCTTTTGCAGCAAGTGAAACCCCTTTTTTCGGATTATCGCTCTTCTGATAATGCAACTCTTTACCCGGCTTTTCTGTCTGCCTTATAATTTATGCGCTTGAAAGCCCAGGCGCAAATCTTTTTCAGGTCTTCGAAAGAAAGCTCCCGACAAGGTTTTCTGACAAAGAAAACCACTTCCGTTTTTTCAGGAAGTTCATCGGAAGTCCGGATAATTTCACGAATTCTTCTTTTGATCTGGTTTCGTTCGACAGCTTTGCCAAAGCGTTTGGGAACCGAAATGCCAAATCTAAAAAAAGATTCAGAAGTTTTTCGTACGCAAAATCCCAACCCATTCCGAAAAAACCTGAATCCTTCATTGAAGACCCGCTTAAATTCGGAATGGGTTCGAAGAGTGGAGCGCCCTTTTTGGGGAGTTGTCTCCAAGCAGCAACATCAAGCGCAGAGGCTCTTGCGTCCGCGAGCTCTGCGACGTTTCAGAATATTTTTACCAGCAGTGGTTTTCATTCTTTTTCTGAAACCATGTGTTTTTGCACGTTTTCTTTTGTTAGGATTATAAGTAAAGCTCATGGTATATCTCCTGAGGTTAAACTCTGATTTAGAAGGCTTCTACTATATTACAACCTCAAGAGATTGTCAAGAACGGTACCCGTTAGAATTCATTAGATTATTTCAAGCAATATATTTCTACCGGTTTTCTTTTGCCTTTGATTTGCTGCCTGGAATGAAATATAGCTTCAAACCGCTCTGAGCCAACATAATTTTTATTAATCAAATCAGCATAATTTTTATTAATTAAAACAGGTTCATCACTTGAAAGTGTACAAAGTCTGGAGGCCATATTTACCGGGTCACCAATAACTGTCTGCTCTAATCTGGTATTTTTTGCACCAATAACCCCGGAAAGAATTCTACCGTAAGTTATGCCGATTCGCAGTCTGCAATCGGCAAAAAAGTCGCTCTCGCGCTCAACAGCTTTTCTAACTTTCAAGGCAAAACGAGCAACTCTAAGAGCGGCATTTTGCGGCTTTTCATTATTAGAGCATAAAAAGACAGCCATGGCTTTTTCTCCGATAAACTTATTGACATCACCGCCAGAAAAAGAAGCTTCGCGGCAAATTATACTAAAAAACCTGTTCAATTCATAAACTGCTTTTTCAGCAGACAAATGAACTGTTTTATCCCAAAACTTATCAAGCCTGAGAAAAAGTGAAAAAGCATTGAGAGCCGCAAAATCCGCTCCGGCCTCCGAATTGCCCTGAATAACTTCAAGTGCCCCATCAGAAACAAACTTTTGCAATGTCTGACCAGTATCCAGTTTTGTTACAATTTTGTTGAAATTATTGCTTAAAGCAATAAATTCACTGTCGTCTGAACCGGCCTCAAATCGCGCCGAGAAATTGCCACTCATAACTTTTTCTGCATTAATTCCCAATACTTTCAACGGCTTGATGAAGGTAGAAGCCAGCCAAAAGCCGATAAAAGAACACAAAACAAATATTGCCCCCATGACAAGCAAAAGGTTTTGGCGAAAAAGCGTCAGCTTGGCATAGTGATTATCAAGAGGAATCATCGCTGCAAATTGGTATTCAAGCATTTGCCGGCCCGGCATTCCTACCAGCAGATACTCTTTATCAGCAAAAGTTAATTGCACCGAATAGGGTTCCTGGCTTTTATAACCGATCTGATTATAAAACAACAGCTTTGGGGGAAGAAAATCATATACAGCACTCAAAAATCCCATTTTTCCATAAGAATTTGCTTTCCAAAAAGGCTGGCGCAGAAACCAGGAAGCACTTAAATCCTTAGCTATTATCCAATGCAGGTTAGAAAACCTCTTATCCCGGAAAAGATTGCTCCAATCAAGCATGCAAAGTCTTTCAATTGACGGAAGATCAACGCTAACCTGCAGCATGCACTTTGCCTGGTCACCTTTTCCGATAAACTTATGATAAATATAAGCCTGCTGGCCAAATCCCTGAAACTTATCAAGAGAAGCTAGACTCATAGCCATTACAGAAATCTTGTATGCCGATAAAAGACTTCGTGCTACCTCTATAATTTCATCGGCCTGAACTCCTGCTAAAAGATCAGATTTTTTGTTATCTGCAGCTTTTTTATTTCCACTTACTTTGTTGAAAATTGGCTGATAGAAGGCCCTGAAGAAATTCTGGAAAAACTTTTTCTCTTTTGAATTTGCGCTATGAAGATTCGAAATAATACCGCCATTTGAATCAACCATAAGAATATTTTTA
>JBNJGH010000121.1:0-9689 GCA_051747585.1 Candidatus Rifleibacteriota bacterium | reverse complement strand
GCTACCTCAAAAGATGTTGAAGCGATTATAAAGCTTTATATCGATGTTTATAAGGGTAAATATACATTACCCGAAGTTGCACAGCCCGATATCATTGCAGACAAGGTCGAAGACCCAAACTATTTCTGGATGCTGGCTCACCTTGAAGACAGGGTCATTGGTTCGGTAATTTTTACAATTGATCCGGTCAATAAAATAGGCAAATCTTATGCTGCAGCGGTTCTGGGCGAATTTCGCGGCCAGGATGTAATGCGAACCATGGTCAAAAATGGTTTGATCATGCTTACCGAAAAAACTCGATCATGCGATGTAATATATGCCACCACCCGTACGGTCAGCTTCGCACCTCAGGTGGTGCTCGAACATCTGGGATTTTTACCTATGGGAATTTTCCCCAATGTCAGAAAAGTCGAGTCTTTTGAAACGCACGGCCTCGAAGTTTATTTCAGGCAGAGAAGTATTAAATACAGGCGGCCTTCACCTCAGCTGGTGCCCGATGTTGTCGACTTTTTCAAGATTGCAGTCGATGAACTTGAAATTGACGATGAATGCGAAGAGATTGAGCTCGAATGCCAGGACCCAAGGCGGCTCGGGCGAGAAATAAAGTTTACTCTCGATGAAAATAAAACAGAAATCAGAGAAAAGTTTGACGAATACCAGGTTAAAGACTTAATGCAACGGGTCTTTTTTCCATTTACCGAGCCTAACCTGCTTTTTACCGCAGAAGATGGAACAGCAGACATTTTTGTTAATTTCAATCCGCTTGATGGTAACGGTGTTATTGTTGGTTATCGTTTTTCGGGTAAAGATTTGCGTAGAACCTTGATGTGGTTTTGCGAGGAAGCAGCAAAATCTGGTATGCGTTATATAGAAATGCTGGTCAATGCCTTTAAACCTGAAATGCAGCGCCTGGCTCTTGATGCACGGTTCTTGCCCTGTGCTTATTTTCCTTCAATGAAAATGAATGAAGAGGGAATGCGCGAAGATTTTATAATTTTTTCCAGATCATTTGAAAAGCTGGATTTTATGAATATGCACCTGGTCGATACCAACCGAAGGTTTTTAGATGCTTTTATGAAATGTTGGTATAATTTGCTGGTAAGGTGCCAACCTGATTTTGATGAGGAGTGGAGAATTGGCTGAAGGAAAACCTTTTGTAAACACCGGGCGCCTTTTTGATATTAACGATGCATTTGCTCATTCCACCGAGAGTGATGAACTTTTTGCAGATTCAATGCGGGAAGCAATGAAATGGCATCTCAAGCACTGTTCTGATTTTCGCAGTTTTATGATGCAGGCTGGCTTGCCCGAAAAAATTGACGAAATCGATCCGAATGAGATTCCGCCACTTCTGGTAACAATTTTTAAAGAATTCAGACTGGTTTCAATTCCAGATAAAAAAATTAAAATCGAATTAACTTCATCGGGAACCGGTGGGCGTAAAAGCTCTATTGTTCTTGATAACAGGTCTTATAAAAGAATACAGAAAATCGTATTCAATATATTTGACTCACTCGGGCTTGCAGATAAGACTCAGAAAGTTAATTATCTTTGTTTTACCTATGATCCCAAAAAAGCTGGAAGTGTAGGAACCGCATTTTCAGACAAGATGCTGACCGGTCTTACTGCCCGGCGCACCGTTTTTTATGCCATAAAATGGAATGAAGATGCTCAGGATTTTAAATTTGATCTGGATGCTACGACTAAAAAGCTGATAGAGTTTGACCATCGCCCTGAACCTGTTAGAATTCTCGGCTTTCCAGCCTACTTGTGGCAGGTTTGTAATCGCCTCGAAGAGAAGGGGAAAAAGCTCGATCTGGGTAAAGATTCTTACATAATCACCGGCGGTGGCTGGAAAATGCATAAAGATCAGGAAGTTACCAAGGAAATTTTTAAAAAGAGAGTAGAAAAGCTGCTTGGCATTCCGGGAGAAAACATCAGAGATCTTTTTGGCATGGTAGAGCACGGAATACCCTATGTAGATTGTGAATGTGGCAAGTTACACGTTCCGATTTATGCACGAGCCAGGGTAGTAGATCCTGAAACTTTGAGCGATAAAAATATCGGTGAGCCCGGGCTTTTGCAGCTTATGACTCCATATTTATCAAGTTATCCTTCTGTTTCACTTTTGACTACAGATATTGCAGTTCTCGAAGAGAATTGTCCCTGCGGTCGGCCCGGCAATACCTTTAAAATAGTTGGCAGAGCCGGCCTGGCTAAGCACAAAGGCTGCGCTATAACTGCACTGGAATTATTAAAATGAAAAATCTTCAGTTAAAAAAAAGTTCTTATGTTTTTGGTAATGTTGTTTCTGAAAACTGGTTAGACGAAACAAGTGTGAAAGACGTGATTTCTGATGCATTTGACCATTCACTGGCTTGTGCACGTCCTGATTTGAATTGCATAATCGAAGTTTTACAGCGGGTAGCGGATTGCTGGGCAGACCCTGACTACCATTATCGTAAAAAGGCCATGCGTATTTTGCCTTCATTGCTCAATTTCAGCCATGAAATGGTAGAAGAAGGCTTTGAAGTTATAGCTTCGATATGCTCACAGGAAAGCATTTTAAAGCGATTGAGCGGAGAACTTGGCAGCCAGAATATTCTCGATGACTGGATAGCCCGTCCTCATCACGGGTTTGAAGTTAAGGCTCTGCCAAAAGGCGTTCTTTTGCATTTAACTGCCGGAAACGTATTTGTTGGCGCAGTTGACAGTCTGGTGTCGGGTATTATTACCAAGAATGCCAATATTCTTAAAATGTCGAGAGTTGATTCGGTTTTTCCGATTCTTTTTCTTGAAAGTATCAAAGAAAATGATCCGGAAGGTGTTATATGGCCACACCAGAGTGCTCTTTTATGGAAAGGCGGCGATGAGAAAATTGAGGGGCCACTTTTTGAAGCGCCGCTTACCATAGTTTTCTGGGGTGGGCACGAAGCGTTGGCTTCTGTAAAAAAACGAATGGGTCCTTCGACCGAATTAATCGAAAATGGTCCGCGTTATTCTTTTGCAATAATCGATGAAGCAAGAATAAAAAACGGCATCAGCTCTGATCTGATTAAAGGCCTGGCTCTTGATTTATGCCGCTGGGATCAGCAGGCATGTTCTTCTCCGCATCTGGTTTATGTAGTTAGCCGAAATGAAAAGCTGGTTCACCGACTGATGGAGAAGCTGTTCGATGAATTGATAGAGTTAAGCGAAAGTCTTCCGCTCGGCAAGCTGAATTTTGATGAAAAAGTTGAAATTAGAAAAGTGCGAGAGCTGGCAAAAATGGCGCAGGCGCGGAACGAAGGCAGACTGATAGCGCCCGAAGGGTTTTATTTTACCCTGGTTTATGAAAACAATTCCGACTTCAAAATTTCATGTTTAAATAGAACCTTGTTTTTTAAAAAGGTAGATTCTGTGAATGACATTCTGGCTCGCATAGAGCCGGTTAAACAATTTTTGCAGACCGTAGGCCTCTGTCTGGGCAGCGAAGAAATAGAAGCTTGGCAACAGGCTCTTATCGAGGCTGGAGCAAGAAGATTAACTAATATCGGTGGAATGAGTGAAGGTCAGGATGGAGCACCACACGAAGGTGATTATCTGCTGACTCGCCTGATTAACTGGGTTGATCGTGAGTATCGAGATGAAGACAGATTGGAAAAACTTTTAAACAGAGTTGTTAATTCGCGCTATTATGGAGATATTATTCAAAAAGCAGGCGGAGCTGGAAAAGAGAATTTTGCAAAGCTGCCGCTGCTCGACCGTGAAGTTTTTTATCGAAACTCGCCTCCTGAGTCTGAAGCTATTTTAACCGGTCCTATGACCGATGCTTATATTTACGCCTCCGGAGGAACCACCGGCAGCCCAAAATATACCCTTTATTCAAACGAAGAGTACAGATATGTAACCGATGTTCTGGGCGAAATTTACAAGAATGCCGGGTTATGCAAAGACGACAGAGTGGCAAATCTTTTTATTGCCGGCAACTTATGGACCAGCTTCAATGTTGCGGGGCGTGCATTAGAAAATATAGGTTGTTTGAATCTGCCGGTTGGTGGCGCATCAGATATTGAAAATATACTTAATTACCTTGCTGCTTTTAAGGTAAATGCGGTAGTTGGTTTGCCATCGATTATTATAAAGCTCGCTGAAGAAATAAAGAAGCGCGGTCTTGAAAATATTAGATTAGAAAAAATTCTTTATGGCGGTGAGCATTTGCGCCCGCAAACCTGTGAATTTTTAAGAAAAGCAGTCGGCGCAAAAATAATAAGGTCTGCAGGTTACGCTTGTGTAGACACAGGCCCGGTCGGCTGGCAGTGTGGCTATCTTGAAGGCTCTATTCATCATGTTTTAGATCAGTATGCTCATGTTGAAATTCTCGATCCTGAAACTTTGAAGCCGGTAGAAAACGGGCAAGCCGGTGAAATTGTGGCAACCAATCTTGATCGGGTTCTTATGCCTGTAATTCGTTATAGGACCGGAGATCTGGGCCGCTGGGTAGAAGTCGATGATTGCCCCTGTGGTTATTCGGGCAAATCGTTTGAATTGCTTGGTCGCTGTGATGATTTGCTGGTAATAGGTGGAATCAATCTATTACCTGTGGATATTGCCGCAGGCTTGAGCAGGTTGGCTGTCAGCCAGAGTTTTCAGGCTGTGGCCAGAAACGAAAAGGGTAAAGATCTTCTGGTATTAAGACTTGAAGCAGAAAAACCTTTGTCCGATTCTGTGGTTATAAACTCATTGCGCGAAGGTTCTTATAAAATTGCGGAATCTTTGCACGAAGGCTGGATGAATGTTCAGATCGAGTGGTATACACCCGGTAAAATAGAGCGTAACAAACGAACCGGCAAACTTAAGCCGATTATTGACCAGAGATTTTAGCCGAGAGGTTGGTTTTATATGCTGAACTGGAGCTGTTAATCAGTTTCAGTTTCTGCTTTCTGGTTAATTGTTTAATTATATATTCTCTGGTGCTTGCTTCTGAGCGATCGGGAAAAGTTTCGTAGTATACAAGTCTTACGGGCGCTCGACTGCGGGTATAGCGTGCGCCCTGGCCGGCATTGTGGGCTTTTAACCGTTTTTCCAGTCGATTGGTTACTCCGGTATAAAGGCTGTTGTCTTTACAGATTACAATATATGTATACCATTGAGTGCCGGGCATAGTTATGTGACTGTCTTACTTAAGATGGTAGTATTTAAGGGTTTTGGCAACATTTTTAACTTTTGCTTCTGATGGACCTTCAAAGTTCCAGTCGGGTGCAGATTTCATGGTTTCATACACTTTTTCGGTTACAAGAATTTGATGCGCAGTTGCAAGTCCCTGAAGCCGGGCGGTAATGTTCATGCCCGAGCTGAAAGCGGTCAGGTCTTCGTTGGGGCCTATAAGACCGACAACTGCGGGGCAAAAATTAGCTCCGATGGCCACACCAAAATCTTTAAAATCTTTATGCTGTTGTATGTCTTTATTTTCGGGCAGTTTAAGAAATTCATCAGTAAATTCTACAATTGTTTTAGCAGCTTTCAGCAAATTGTCGCTAACTTCTTCGGGACTCTGGTTATAGAAGGGTGGCCCGAAAAGTAAAATAACACAATCACCGACCACTTTGTCGAGGCAGGCCCCTAATGGGAAAACCCGCTCGATTATTCCGTTGGTCCAGTGATCTATAAGTGTGGTAATTTTATTGGGGGTTTTGAGTATTTGCTCGCTGATTTTGGTAAAACCGGAAAGATCTGCAAACAAAATACCTATTTCTGCTTCTCGCGGGGTAAGATAAATTTTGTCGTAGTTAGACACTGAAGTAAGCTGGTTAATTACTTTATCTGAGAAGAATTTTCTTAAGGTATTGCGTTCTCGGTTAAAGTCTACCAGCCTTTGTCGCAGCGATTCGCTGAAGACCTGGATTATATCTTTAATAAAAATCGAAAACTCTATGCCTTCTTCAGGGATGAGTAGGACTTTTCCGATCAGCTCTTCTTCTATTAAACCGTCGAGCAGATAAGAAACAGTTAAATCGTTAACATTCAAAATACTTTCGAGTTTTTTCTGGTCAATTACAAGCGGATTTTTTACTGATGCAAAGAAATCGTCGAGCTGCTTGTCGTTTTGATTAAAAGAGTCGTTAATTCTCTGGCTGCCGTGATAAACCAGATAATTGTAGTTTTCGAATCCTGTGAGCTCTTTGTCGGTATAAAGAATGAAAAGCTTCTTAAAAGGTATTTCTTTTTTTAATGCTTTTACAGCGCCATCAATTGCAGGTATGAGCAAATGGTTCTTTAAGGCTGATTGAACTTCGACTATAAGCTTCTGTTTGACTCGACTGGTAAAAATGTTAAAAAAGAAGTTGTCGAGCTCTTCGCTTATGCAGTCTAAAATGGCTTTGCCCATAAAAGACTCGGGCGCTCGTTCTTCCTGTAACGCCATGGCAATACAGCCGGTGTTACTGCCGGCCATTTCAAGGGGGCGGGCAAACCAGGTGAAACCTTTAGAGTTAAAAGCTTTTGCTTCATCTATTTGTTTCAATTCAGGCAGGTCATCGCTGGAATTTTCGGGAAGCTGGCCGTAAGTGAAAACTCTATCTTGCAGTTTCTCATCATAGGTTTTTATAAATAGAACCTGAATTTTCAAGCGTTGATTGAGAAATTCATAGACTCTGGCAATGGCAGAAGAAAGACCCAGGTGTGAAAATTGCAGGCTTTCAACCAGCGAATCAAGGTCGATGCTGAGATCTCTAAGCTTTATAAGTTGTTCGTAGCTGAATTTCATTTGATTACCCTGACCGAAAATATGTTTTATTTAGTGCTATAGTCAAGAAATTTATAAGTGATAATTATGGCAATTACCAGCCAGATGCTGCCAACAAGCCAGTCGGGTAAATGGGTCATCTCGGCGATTTTAAAGGCATCTGACCCTTGTATTGAATGATCTATAAGATCGCCTTTTATATCGATCAATACATAAAAACATGAAGTAAGACCAAGAAAACGTAAAAATTGATCGCAGACATATTCTGAAGCATAGCGAGCCAAAGCAAGCATTGCCACGCCGGAGAGAGCACAAATTAATACGCCTTCCATGTTTCTAACCCATATAGCTGTTACTGCCAGTAAAAGGATGCCAAGGCTTGCTGTGATCTCTTTATCATAGTTGGTTCGGCTGGATGCAATCAGAATCAGTCCGCCCCAGAGCAGGCTGCCAAGATAGCCGGCAGAAATAACGATAAACCTTATACCGCCTCTGGTCCAGCATACTCCGCTTTGGTTGGCGTTAACTTCAATTCGAACAATTTCGCCTCCGGTGAGCACGGCGGCAAGTCCATGAGAGAGTTCGTGAAAGAAAACTGTAAGATATTTTATCGGCAGAACAAAAATAGTTTCCCAGAAATACAGGGCAACAAAGAAGAGCAGCAAGGGAAGAAGCATGGCCTTCCAGCCCATGGTGGGCTGGGAAGGCTTGATGCTGTCAGTTCTTACAAGGTTTGTCATTTTATAGTTGTTTTATCTGGTTTATAAGCAAAGAAGCGGTAAAGAATATAGAGAGTAAATGTGGTCGAAAATCCTAGTTGAGCAAAGTGATCGGCCTGATAAAGCTTTAAGTAAACTGCCGAGGCAACTATTGCCGCCTGTAGAACAAGGAAAAGGAACCATAGATATTTTCTTCTGCCGGTAAATAGTTTGATCAGAGATACTGAGGCAAGAAAGCCTATAATAATCATAATAGCTTTAAAGAAAAAGCCCTTGCCGATGTGAGGATTAACCAGCATTCCTTCGATGTATGGAGGCTTGCTTTCGGGTTCAATTTGCAGCATCGAGAAGGTAATAGACCAGCTGGTGGTAGGAATCGAGAACTTAACCGGCAACATGCTGCTACTGCTGAAAGATGAATCCTGCTGTTGTTTGGATTGCCTTTGTTGAGATTGCTGTATCTGGTTAACTTTATTGCGAGTGCTTTTTATAGATTTAATCGAGGAAAAGTAGCTTTCCTGACTATTGAGGAATTTGATTTTTGAATGCTTCATGCGACGATCGACGTTGCCTGTTTCTCGCATCAATTCATAGCCTTCAGGCAGATAAAGGAGCCAGCTCAGCTCACTTACAGGCAGGTGAGCCTGAGGTAACTCGACAAACAGCCGGTTAAATGCCTTTAAAGGTTTTTCTGTTTTGATTACGTAGACAATTTCAACCGGAAATGATTGTGGTTGACCATTAGTTACCGGTGATCTGACAATTGGTAGATTATACACGCCGTAATTCTTGTCAAAGCCGGCTCTTACTGACTCTCCAGCCACCTGAGTGCTCCACAATTCTGCGGTTTTGCTGGCGATTTCGGGTAATCTTACTTTCAAGAATTGTTGTGAATTATTTCTTACCTCATAGACTATGCGGGTAAGCATGTAACCATCCTGATTAAGAAGGGTCATAGCTTCAGCTCGATCAATAACTGCAGTTTGCTGACTTATATCTTCAGGGCGTGTAATTGTAAGGGTAAGCTTATTTGGATGACGCAGGAATTTAAAAGCATAAGGGGTCTTTTCCGGTTTTGTTTTATTCCAGTTTTTAAGAAATTCACCTGCTATTATGGGACTATATCCCAGGGGAGTGCTGCTGACAGAAATCTCAAGGGTTTGCAGGCATCCTATACCCAGAATACCGTAAGATTGATCTGCACCCTGCAGAATAATTTCAGGCACTTGGTATTCAGTGCTCTGCATATTCTGAATTTCCTGTTCGAACTCAATATTCACCTTGGTTTGGCCACGAACTTTAGACTTAAACAATATTTCAAGTTGGTTTGGCTGTTGTTCTGTTTTGAGTTTCCAATCTTCGATGAGTTTATTTTCAACCTTTAGAATTCTTATGTTTTCGGGAACATTAAAAGACAGACTTGCGATTCCTCTGCCGCCATTTATTTTGAGGTTGTAGGTGTTGATACCGTTAACGAAGCCTTCTTTAAAATAGAGCAGATTATGTTCTCTGGAAGTAATTCTGATTTTTTCGGCAATGATCTCGGGTTCTTTATCTTCCCCGGGTTGTTTTTCAACTGTTTCATCGGGCTTTTCTGCTGCTTTTTCTACTTTTCCGCTTGCAGAACTTACCTTTCTGTATAGCTCAAACTTCAGGTTGGTTGTAGGAGGTATAATTGCAGTAAAAACTGACTTGCCTTCCATTTTTTCAACCGGCTTTAAAACACCCGGATCTATCCAGGCTTCACAGTTTTCTTCGTCTACAGAAATTTCCAGTTTCGAAAGACATACTGGTAGCATTTGCAGATTGAACTTGCTGGTATGCCTGTAATCACTGGAAGAAAGAGGTATAAAGAAGTCAACGACAATTTCGTGAGAACCGGTTGCCTGTGACATAAAGCCGTAAGCATCGAAATAGCTGCTTTTTATTGTCGTCAAAGAAAGGGGCTCGCCATCAAGTGAAGCATAAGAAGGAATTGCATAAGTACTTAACAGTGGAATTTCTTTCCAGCCGGGATTAAACAGACTGATTTCGAAGGTTGCATTAAATCTTACACCTTTTTCTTCTATTTTGCCTTTGTAGGTAACATTTTCGTATCTATAGTTTTGAGGTGACTTGATAACCCCGGCTTCTGGTTCAACTATGTCTTTTAAATAATCATAATCTTCTTCGGGAATAATAACCACTCTTTCAGCGGTTGGCACAACTTTTTCGAGTTCTTTGAATGGTGCCATTACCCTTATTTC
>JBNJGH010000120.1:0-9726 GCA_051747585.1 Candidatus Rifleibacteriota bacterium | reverse complement strand
ACCGATTCTCTTTCTTCAATTGGAGTTGCGGTTGCAATCGCTTTTTCGATCTACAGTCCCGAATGGGCTATAATGGATTCAATTGCAGCTTTTGCGGTAGGTATTTTTATTATCCAGGCTGCAATACAGATTATCAGTCCGGCTATAAAAGAATTGTCAGATCGGGGAGCGTCAGACGAACAAATAGAAATAATAAAAGAAATTGTACTAAAAGTTGAAGGAGTTAAATCGGTACACGCTCTAAGAAGCCGCTATTTAGGTAATGGACTGCAAATTGATCTTCATGTTCAGGTCGATGGAAAGCTTACGGTCGATAAAGGCCATGAAATAGCCGGACATGCCAAAAGACATTTACTGGAAGATGGTCCTTCAGTAGTTGACGTTCTTATTCATATCGAACCCCATGAGAAAGAATAAAGTCTGGATTTTATTTTTGCAATTATAGAGATTGGCATTTTGAAACAAGCTAATAATATCAAATGGGGAGCTACTGTCTATAAAGTAATTTTAATAAATTAAGGAATGAAAAAAAAATTTTCTGCCATATTATTCTTTGAAACATAGGAATTCTCGGTCAATTATTATTAGCTGGTTACAAAAAGTTCTGGTTTTATTTCTTTCTGTCAAATATAGAATTTAAACCACTGAGGCCACCGAGGGCTCAGAGTTGATTTTTTAATCTTTTTCAGCCAGGATTTGTCCTGTGGACAAATAGCCGGCGGTTTCACCGCCCGGCTTTTCCTTCTTCAGCAAGCCTTCAGAAAAGCACGAGTGCTTTTCTGAAGGCTTGCTGAAGAAGGAAACAATGGCTGAAAAAGATTCTCTGTGTTCTCTGTGTGCTCTGTGGTTGTCTTCTTTGCGGCTTTGAGGCTTCGTGTGAGGAATATCCTTTTTCTGAAACAAGCTGATAGTAGCTAACCGAGAATTACTGTTTGAAACATGAGGCGGTTACGCGTAAATTTATTTATGTTATTATAAAAGAAAAGTTTTGCGCCTAAGGAAGTTTAAATGAAAGAACAAACACAGCAAAAAAGTCAGGAAAAAGTGTCTGTTAAAAATAAACCTGAACAAAGTTCAAATTCTTTGGCAGAATTCAAGAAAATTCTCGAAAAATCAAAAGGCCAGAGACATCTGGTAGTAATTCAGAATTATCCTGATCCAGATGCAATCTCTACGGGCTTTGCTCATAAGGTTATATGTCAAAGTTATGGAATAGAGGTCGACATACTTTTTGCCGGTCACATCAGTCACCCCGAGAATATTGCTCTGGTTAAACTTCTAGATATTGATTTAAAAAAATACGATGGAAACTTTGATTTTAGCCCCTATCAGGGCAGCATTTTTGTAGACAATCAGGGAACAACAGCCGGTCACATTGTCGATGCTCTCAGAGAAAGTAAAATCCCTGAGTTGATGGTAATAGATCATCATGAATTGCAAGACCGTCTTTCGCCTGAATTCAAAGACATTAGAAAAGTTGGAGCTACTGCTACTATTTATGCAGACTACTTTGAAAAAGGAATACTCCAGCTCAATAAATCTATAAAAGAACACGTAATGGTCTGTACGGCCCTTATGCACGGAATTAAAACCGACACCCTGGGTTTTGTTACTGCCGGCCCCGAAGACTTCAAGGCAGCCTCATTTTTCAGCAACTTTGTCGATTCTGAACTTCTGGCAGCAATCACAAGTCAGGCAAGATCAAAACAGACCATGGAGATCATTCAAAAATCATTGATGTATCGTGCTACTCACGAAGGTTTTTCAATTGCCGGCATAGGCTACCTTAGAAGTGAAGACCGTGATGCAATACCCCAGGCTGCCGACTTTCTTTTAACCGAAGAAAATGTTCATACTGCTATAGTTTTTGGTGTAATTTCTACCGGTGTGCAGGATGGTGAATCATTAATCGGTTCTATGAGGACCTCAAAAATTACGGTTGATCCTGATCAATTTTTAAAAGAAGTTTTTGGTAGAGATCCTTCTTCGGGCAGGTATTTCGGGGGCGGAAAGAAGACTGCAGGTGGTTTTGAAATGCCCATAGGCTTCCTTTCCGGAGGCGACGATCATCACTTTAAAGAAATGAAGTGGAAAGTTTTCAACGCCCAGATTCTACAAAAGGTGATGAACAAAATCGGAGTAAAACCACCAGACAAGAAAATTGAAAAACCCGGAGCAGGAGCATAAAAATGGCAGAAAAATTTAAACTTACCCAGGATTACATTGAACTGATCAAATTATTAAAGCTTCTGGGCATCGCTTCAACCGGGGGCCAGGCTAAAATAATGGTTGAAGAAGGCCTCGTCAAGGTTGACGGCGAAATAGAGTCGCGTAAACGACGCAAGCTTAAAACGGGGATGAAAGTTGAAGTCCAGGACGGCCCAACTATCGAAATAATCTAGACCAGAATAAAGATAATGCAAAAGCTTCGACGCTATGACAAACAAATCCGGTTCAAGCCCATTGGCAAACAAGGCCAAAAACGGCTGCTGAAAAGTCGAGTTGGAATTCTAGGCGCCGGCGCCCTCGGAAGCAACATTGCGAATTTACTTGGCAGAGCAGGAGTCGGGCAGCTTGTTATAGCTGATTACGACAAAGTTGAACTAAGTAATCTGCAAAGACAGATGATTTTTCGTGAAAACGACATTGGCAAATTAAAGTCCCCCACCCTGGCTTCACATTTAAAGAACATAAATTCAAAAATTGATATTGAAGCATTTTCGATTAAAATAAATTCGCAAAACTTTACTGATATTTTTGCCAATTGCGACCTTATTTTTGATGCAACAGATAATTTTTCTACCAGATTTTTAATAAATAAAGAATGTCTTGCCTTAAACATTCCCTGGGTTCACTCAGGGGTAACAGGGGCATCAGGGCAATCAATGCTTATTGTTCCGGGTAAAACAGCCTGTTTAAGCTGTTTGATTCCCGACAATCAGGTTGGCGAAAATTTTCCAGATATAAATTCCGAGGGTATTCTTGCGCAAACAGTAACAATTATTGCCTCGATAAGCACTATATCCGGAATCAGATTTTTAATAGAAAAATATTATGACTCAAGTTTGCGCTATTTTGATGCCTGGAACCATGAGTTCAAGAAATTTCATATAAGTATTTCACAATTTTGTAATGACTGCCGCGAGCAGAAAATCAGGAGAAAGTAATGAAAATTGATGTCGAATTTGTTGGAGCTATAAATACAGGACCCTATGACAAAAAGCAGGAATTCGAAGTAGATAATGGAAAAACTGTTGGCGAGTTCCTTGCCACTTTGCACTTTGACAAATCTCACCTTAATTTCATTCAGGTATTAAAAAACGGAACCAGATGTTCGCATAATGAAACGCTGAGTGAAAATGACAAGCTTGAGTTGATGCTTATGGTCGGCGGGGGCTGAGTCAGTAAGGAAATCTTTCGTCCAGGAAATTGAGCAAATACCCGGCAATTGTAACCCTGCCGGACTTTAGAACCATACTAATGGTAGCGATAGAATTTTTTTGGGTTGCAACCTGATAAGTCAAAAACTTGTCGCCGGCTTCATTAGCTCTTGCCAGATCATAGGTTCCCAGATTTTTACCATCGATATAGAAAGTAACTTCACCGGGATTGTCGTAAAATTCGTAATCCCAGAACTCAAACACCGCCCGGCTGAGAGTGGCCACCAGATCGACTCTTGCGCCCACAGCATCTGTAGTCATCATATACCAGTCAGATTTCTCGCCCGCATGTATAAGGCTCCAATCTCCAGAATAGTTTACCGGATAAAAATTATCTGAATAGGGCGTGGTATCGCCGGGTTGAAACACACCATTGATTATACCCCTGGCATCTAATTCCATAGATACCAGCTCTTGTTTTGGCGGGTTGCCGTTAAGGTCTTCTTTTGCCAGAGCGCTTGGTTTTTCTGCAGCGCAACCGTTTAGAACTGTAGAAACAATTATAATAATTGAAAAAAAAGCTGCTGATTTCAGAAAATTGCTCAAAAAAAATTACCGCCCGAATTATTAAACTGGTTCGGCTATCGGCAATCTTTTAAGTTTGAATAAGTCTGTTATTTAAACCAGAGTGTGTATTTTTTTTCGAAATCGACGGGCTTGTATCTTTTTTTTGCTATTCTCAAGCCTTCAATACCCATGTCTGCTTCGCGATTCAGTATTTTGACCGTTTCGGGCAATTCATTTGCCAGTGCCCAGTTTACAAATTGGTACATACCTCTTATGTCGCGCGATGCCTTTTCGACAGGCACAAGCCAGACATCATCAGTTATAGGTACTGCCCAACTCAAACCACACATTTCGGTCTGCAGTTTTATTCTAATTCCTATTCCGCCGAGTTTCCAAAGGTTTGGCAATGCACGCTTAATAGATTCTTTCTCCATATCAAGAAATGGATCATCATCGCCATAAATTCTATACCATTTATCGATACATTTTAAAATATGATCTTTATCTTTTTCCTCAAGTCTCACTATTTCAGGGTTATGAATTCTTTGAATTTTATTCAGCTGGTTGCGCCTTTTTTGATATTTTCGCCCGGTTAAACCTGCCAGATCTTCGCGAAGATATAAATAATCAAAATAGTCGGGGTGTTCATGTATTTTGGCCACAGGAACAGCATTTTTTATTTCGTCTGCAAGATTCTGAGGAAGAAAATGCAATACCTTGTCTTCTTTAAAGTCTTCAACCGCATGCTTCAAAAGCTTTTCTACTGCCGGTTTTATATCTCCGGTGCCGAACGGCCCTAAAAAAAGATGATCGCCTTGTTTACCTTCGACATCTAAAACAAGTCTTTCCCCAATGCGGCTTATATATGCAGGACGATTATAATACCAACTGGTTAAATAATATATTGTAAATTCTGCAGCTCTTATACCCTGAGCTTTTACAGCCCTGGTAAAAATATCTTTATGTTCTATGGTTAATGGTACTTGTTCTGGAAATTCAGGTATGTTTTTCATAGTAGGAAATATTATCATATAAATCATTGAATCGCAGCAAAAAAACATCAACCTTGACCCTTCTATTAAGTTAAATGTAATATCAAAGCATGAAAGCCGGCCTTTTCTCTCAACTACAATTTCCAGATAGAATACTGAAAAATCGTATTATTGCAGAACTTCCGAGCTCTATGCTTTTAGATGATAAAGGCATAATCTCGAAACGAATGATCGATTATTATGAGAGACTTGCTGCCACTGAAGTATCATTGCTTATTACCGAGCCCTTCGCAGTCGACCAGGAAAGGTATATACCTCTTCAACCAACTGCCGATGATCCAGAAATAGTTTCAGCGCTCTCTCGAATAACAGAAAAAATCCGAATCCACTCAGCTTCACCGGTTTTACAAATTACTCACCCCGGTTTCAATGCATCCGGCCACTCAGAAAAAATAGTCTTTGGCCCCTCTCCGTATAAACATTCTGCAATCAGCCATAAAATCGACCCCTTATCGAAAAAACAGATTCAAAAGATAACCCGCAGTTTTATCGAAGCCGCTATTTCGGGTTGGAACGCCGGGTTTTCCGGAGTGTTGATTAACGGTGCCGATGGCGGCTTGATTCAGCAGTTTCTTTCGCCAATTACCAATAAAAGAAGTGATATTTACGGTTATGACAACAATAAAGGCGAAAAGCTTGCCCTCGAAATAATAAAGGCCATAGATAAAGCGCTTCCTGATTATTTTATAATATTTAAACTTGCTTCGCGAGACCTTTTACCCGGCGGCAGAACCTTGAACGCCAACCTGGAATTCGCTGAAAAGCTTTTTAAAAATGGAGTCGATGCAATAGAACTTGATTCGGGCTTTCCAATCGGTTATTTCGATGTGTCAAACTCTCCTACGGGAAGGTATGCACCCGAAGCGCCGTTTGCTCAAGATTGCCATATTTTCAAGCAAAGTTTAAAACAGCCCGTTTTCCTTTCAGGTAAAATTAATCGCCCCCCGGTTGCAAAAAAAATTATCGATGATCAAATTGCCGACGCTGTTGTTATAGGTAGAAGCCTGAACCGTGACCCCGATTGGCTTAAAAAGGCGCGACTGGATTCAGAATCTATAAAAACCAGGCTATGTAAAAGATGTAAAATATGTTCAGCCGCTTCTAAAGGTTGCCCTGATATGAAAGGGTTAACTTTATGGGAACTAAAATTAAACAAATATCTAATAGGGAGATAATAAATGCAGAAAAGATTAATGATTTTAGCTATTACAATGTTGTTAATAAATTCCGCTGTCTTTGGTCAGGGATTTTTGGATATTTTTTCAGGGGACTCTGAAAAAAATAATTATAAGGTCAAGTTTATCGACGGCGATAATGACGCTGAAGAAGAATTACTTTTGATTAAAATTCGCGGCGTAATTCAAGAAAAATCTGATCAGGATCAGGTTCCCTTTCAAATTGAAAAAAATTTAATGGAAAGCATAAAAAAAGATATCAAACTCGCACGCAAACGAGATGCAATTAAAGGAATTTTACTCGATATTAATTCACCCGGTGGCGAGGTAACCGCGAGCGATATTATTTATCATCAGATCAAACATTTAAAAGAAGAAACAGAAAAGCCTGTTATTGCAATTATAGGGTCGATGGGTGCCTCTGGCGCTTATTATGTAGCCTGCGCAGCCGATCATATAATCGCCCATCCCACCTCTATTGTTGGAAGCATTGGGGTTTTAATGCAATCGGTCAACGTTAAAGAAATGATGAAAAAAATTGGAATCAAGCCCGTGCTGCTTAAATCTAAAAAGACGCCAAAAAAAGATATTCTTTCTCCATTTAAAGAGATGAGCGAAAGCGAAAAGAAAATGTTACTTGAAATAATTAACAGTATCTATGACCGCTTTGTTAAGATTGTTGCTGACAGCCGCAAAATGAGAAACAAAGACGTAGAAGAAATTGCAGATGGCGGCATTTATACAGCAGAGAAGGCCAAAGAACTGAACTTGATCGACCAGATAGGTTACCGCGAAAATGCCATTAAGGTAGCCTGTGATTTTCTTGATCTGGAAAGTATTGCTCTGGTGAAAAGATATAAAAAGAAATCATTCTCCGAAATTTTATCTGAAATAAGCTCGATGCACTCACCATATCCGGCAATGATTAATCAGATTAAAACCAGTATAGAAGAAACAGCAGTACCCGAAATCATGCTCAAGCTTCATCTGCCCCACTGACAAAACTTTTGAAGCTTAATTATCAATCTTCAATATAATCGGCTAAAGCCTGTTGTAAGTCTTCAGAAGAAAGAATTCCTTCTGAAATAATTAAATCATCAACCGGCCTGCCGGTTTCTATATGTTTGCGATAAATCATCGAGCATTTATCGTGGCCGATCTGGGTACTTAAAACTGTTAACAAACCCATAGATGACTTTAAATTTTCTAAGCACCTTTTTTCGTTAGCCTTTATGCCTTTTATACAGCGATCGTTAAAAAGGGCTATGCCGTTTTTCATCAGGCGAAGTGACTCTAGAAGGCAATGCATAATTAAGGGCAGAAAAGCATTTAATTCGAGTTGGCCCGATGCGGCCGCGTTGGCTATAGCCATGTCATTGGAAAAAACCTTGATACAAAGCTGGTTCATCATTTCACAGATAACGGGATTCACTTTTCCCGGCATAACCGTACTACCCTCTTGTACGGCGGGCAGGGTTATTTCTCCAATACCTGCCTGAGGTCCGGAAGCCAGCAACCGTAGATCAGCTGCCATTTTATTTAGGTTTACCGCCAACGGCTTAATTAAGCCTGAAATTTCACAAAAAACGTCCGCATTTTGTGTAGATTCTACCAGATTTTCTGCTCGAGCAAGCCCTATATCTGTTTCTTTGCGCAGATGTTTAATAATCTCGAACTGAAATTTCCTTGTTGAACTGATACCTGTACCTACGGCAGTAGCACCAAGATTAATTACTCTGAGCCTCTCTTCTACCCTGTACAGTCGCCAGCGATCTCTTGACAGGGCTTCGGCATAAGAAGAAAACTCTGACCCGAGAGTAACCGGAACCGCATCTTGCAATTGGGTGCGGCCTATTTTTAAAACACCTGAAAATTCGTTTTCCTTTTCCTGCAAAGCTTTCTGTAATCTTGCAACTTCATCAACCATTTCCCTTAGCTTCCAGATAGCGGCAATTTTTATCGCACTTGGAAAAACGTCATTGGTACTTTGTCCCTTGTTAACATGGTCAAGAGGATGAATATAGTCATAATCACCTGGCTTATGCCCTGCAAGCTGGTTTGCTCGATTGGCAACAACTTCATTTACATTCATGTTAACCGAAGTTCCCGCCCCACCCTGCAATGGATTTACAATGAACTGCTCATAATGAGTGCCTTCAATAATTTCATCACAGGCGGCCATGATAGCATTGCCTTTTTCAGCAGGAAGAGCTTTTAACTTTAAATGTGTTTTAGCAGCACATTTTTTGATTATTGCCAAAGCTTTAATAAGTTCTTGTGGCATTTTTTCGTAACCAAGAGCAAAGTTTTCCGAAGCTCTTAAACTATTTATTCCATAAAGACTTTCTGAATCGATCTCTCTGCTGCCTATAAAATCTTTTTCAATTCTAACGCTTTTTACTTTTGCCTTTTTCATTTAGTCCTCACTTATTTTGCTGCAGATTTAAAATAGTCAGATGCATCTAACTAATCAAGTATTATTAGCTCCGAACTGGTAATGTAAATTGGTATTAGATGTTTTCAAATGAGTTAAAAGCTTGACGTAGAGACATTGGACAATTTATTATAAGCGAACCATGAATATTGCCGAAATTACTGCAAAACAACTTGCTTCTATTGATAAAAACAATACAGTAGTTTTTCTTCCTGTTGGCTCAGTCGAACAACATGGGCCACATCTCCCTCTTGGAACCAAAACCTTCTTGAGCGAGGCCATTGCCTACGATGCCCAGGCGAGACTGAAAAGTCTGGGCTTAGAGTCTATAATAGGTCCCGTTTTACCCTATATGCCATGCCAAAGTAGTTTTGGCTTTGCGGGCATTTTCTCGATGGGTGCTCGCACCTTCTCTGATGCGCTGTACGAAATAGGCTATTCTTTAAAAAGAGAAGGCTTTTATAAAGTATTTTTTATAAATTTATCGATTTCCCCTGACGCTTTAAAAGCTGTTTCTGTTGCAGTAGAAGATCTTAATACTCTGAACGATTTTAAAGCTTATGACCCAATGCCTTTGTGGAATTTTTCCAATAATGAGCAGCTGGACAACTTTTTAAAGGAAATGGAACTCGATTCTTCAAATGAACTCCATGCTGATGTTAAAGAAACAAGTGCAATGTTATCGCTTGATCCTGAAATGGTTGATCAATCTATCTTAAAAGACTTGCCCAGATGTCAGATTAATCCTTCCTGGGAAATTTTAAAAGGCAACTTCTCTTATCAGGAAATGGGCTCAGACCTCGGTTATCTCGGTGCTCCGGCAAGTGCCTCGCAAGAGCTTGGCAAGCTTTATTTATCCGAAGCTGCTTTTGCCCTTTCTGAAGCAGTTAAATTTACCCTCGAAGGGAACGATCTGCCCGAGCTTCCGCTACAGATTCGCATGCTGTTAAAGATGGTTGACCTCGACGAAATGTAAAAAGGCGCAACCTAATTTTTTCTTTTGTTTTTAAGAATGCTTTTTAGAAGTTTTTCTTTAATAAACATTTCTTTTTTAAACTTCAGCCATTTTTTTCTGCAATAAGTTAGTGCTTCCTGATCTTTAAATCTTGCAGTTTTTT
>JBNJGH010000119.1:0-9839 GCA_051747585.1 Candidatus Rifleibacteriota bacterium | reverse complement strand
GTGTGATGCTTTTCTTTTTTTTTCTGACTTTCTTCTTCGCGGCGCCTGGCGATCTTCTCGAGAGTATTTTCAGCCCCAAACAGGCTCTATCAAAAGATTTCTTCTGGTCCGACCCTTTTTCTTTTTATGTGATATAATTTCAGTAGAGAGCTGGTTGTGGTTGAAAAACTTACGGAGTTAGCCGAAAAAATTAACGGATGGCATTAAAATGACTAGTTTGCTTAAAAAAGCTTTTGACAAGGCCAAAAAATTACCCGAAATTGAGCAAAATCTTTTAGCTCGTCGGATTCTTGAAGAACTGAAGGCAGAGAGTAAGTGGGAAAAGCTGTTTTCAGAATCTGAAGATTTGCTTGCTGAAATGGCAGAAACCGCAGTTAAAGATGAGGAAAATGGTAAAACCTCAGACCTTGATGAAAAAAAGCTTTGATTTCACGGGCAAATAGTAAATTCTGGAAGCTATATAGGGCTTTGCCCGCAGAAATAAAAAAACAGGCGAAAGAATCCTTTCTTATTTTCAAAAAAGATCCCTGGTATCCTTCTTTGCATTTTAAAAGAGTTCATTCAAGTTTACCGGTATATTCTGCCAGAATCAGTATTGATTATCGTGCTGTCGGGGTTATAAAAAGAGATCTAATCATCTGGTTCTGGATTGGTTCTCATACTGATTATGAAAAGCTGCTAAAAAGTGGCTGAAAAACAGCTTCTACAAGATCAAATTGTCGCGGCCAGGCAATCTTGCAAGAAAACTCACAAGACAAGTGTTGATTCAGGTGATATATTTTTTATTATCAGTTAAAAAAAAATGGAGCAGTATATGGGACAGTATCTGGCAATTGGTATAGTCACGAGTTTTTCAATATCAAAAAAACAGGTTGATAGATCTAATCTGAGTCTAAAAAAACTTTCAAGTATTTTAAAAAATGATCTTTATTATAACCCCCAAATATATGACGTAGCTGATGGTGATGATTATTATACTTTTTCATTAAAGAATGATATTTTCGAAACTCAGCTTATCGGCATGCTTGAAGCTATTTATCCCCGGATTTATACTGACAAATCTTATTACACAACTGTTCTAGATAAACTTCGTAATTCAGAGCCATCTACTTGGATAGAAATGGCTAATTATAAGTGCGCAGAAGCTTTTCAAGAAGATAGATATGCTATGGATGAATATTTCAGCAAAGGAAATATCAGATTTTGTCTCAATACTAAGTGCATATTGCTATCCATGGAAGGTAAAATCATTATGGAAGAATATGGAGACCAGTTCAGATTTATGAAGTATACCATGGCGCAAACATTTAAAAAGTTCTCTCTGGCATCGGCTCTAAGAATTTATATTACTGGGTAACGAAATTTCCACACAAAGAATCAAAACCTGCACTCATCTGCCCAAACAGCCCAAAAGCCACAAAGAAAATAACCACAGTGCCCTCAGAGAATCACGGAGAATCTTTTTCAGCCATGGGGGCTGTCTCTCCTATGGGACAGTCCCGGTAATCGTGCTCGTAATTGACCAACTCTCGATAACCACGAACTTTCTTCCAGCCAAAGGCTGGGCAAAAACCCCATCTTTCGTAATCGTTGTCGTCATCGTCGTCGTTGTCGACCAACTCTCGATAATTTCCCAGTCAACTCGATGCCTGCCGCGTCGTAGCTCGAAAGAGCGAAGACGGGGTCATTGCGGGGAGCGTAGCGACGAAGCACTTGTGCTGAGCGGAGCCGAAGCAATCTCTTTCTCTTTCTCTCTCTCTCTCTCTCTCAATCTCAATTCAATATCCGGGACCCGATATCGATCCCGAACCCGAAACAGGGTACGTCATCGTATATTGGTGGTTGAGCGTAGTCGAAACCACCAAATGGACGGTTACAGGGTCCCTTCGACACTTCGACTACGCTCAGTGCATCGCTCCGCTCAGGGACCATACTGGCCCGTCATTCCTGACCTGTGTTTTACAGGATCAGGAATCCAGGGTTATGGTACCCGGCTTTATTTGCTTAACCAACCTGAGATTGGCACAAACAATCTAAAGCGTCTTCTTCCTTTGTGCCTCAGCGTCTCCGCGTGCTGCTTCCTTGTTTTATCGGGTTTCGCTATCGCCATCGAAACTCCCTTCTCGATTCTTTCTTCATCTTCTTTCCCTGACTTTTCTTCGCGTCCCTTTGCGATCTTCGCGAGAAATTTCTATTCATTTTGACGATCTTCGCGAGATTCATTTTCCCTCTCGCCAAGCCGCAAAGAGCGCCAAGTTAATTCAATTCTCTTTCTTTCAATGTTTTTGTAATTTCTTCAATCTTTTTCTTTGCGCCCTTAGCGATCTTCGCGAGATTTCTCTTTTTCTCTCGCCAAGGCGCCAAGCCCGCCAAGTTAAATTAATTCTCTTTCTTAATCAATATTTTTTTCTCTTCCATTGGTGCTCTTTGTGACTTAGCGGCTCAGTGTGATGCTTCTTTATCATCTTTTTTTGCGAGAGATTGGTATTTTGGAACCCCCCGGGTTTGTTGTTTAAAAACGAAAGTGCTACAATTATATTGTTAATTTTATTTCACTCTGATTCAGGTGAATTTGTCTATGGACTTGAAAAAACATCTAAAAAAAATTAAATCTGCTTGTATCAAATACGGCATAAGGGTTCTTTATATAATTGGTTCAAGGGCCAGGGGGGATTTTAAAAAAAACAGTGATACCGATTTTCTAGTATCTTTTAAAAATCTTGAAGAGCCCGGGATTGCCGACAGATATTTTGAATTCAAGGAGTTTCTGGAATCAGAACTGGATACTGAAGTTGATCTGATAGAAGAATCAGCCGTTAAAAATCCTGTTTCCAAAAAGATGATAGATAGAGAAAAGATCTTGATCTATGAATTAACGAGTTGCCAAATACCTTGTTGATATCAAAATATGCATTAAAAAGATCAGTAGTTATACTCAAAATATGACTTTGTCTGAATATATTTCTGATTTAAAGACTAAAGATGCTGTTGAAAGAAACTTTGAAATTATTGGCGAAGCTATAAACAAGATCAAAAAGCTTGATGAAGCAGTTTTTAATAAGATTACGGAAGGGCAAAGAATAATAGGTTGTCGCAATCAACTGATACATGGTTACAATATGATCTCAGACCCAATTACATGGGATATTATTTGTCAAAAACTACCTCGGCTTCAGAAAGATATAGATAAACTTCTTCAACCAGATTTTTGAAAATTTTCTTCTTCGCGTCCCTGGCGATCTTTGCGTGATATTCTTCTTCCCTCTCGCCAGGCCGCAAAGCCAGCAAAGGAAAAATTTCTGTAGCTGTTATTCTTTATGGTGGTTGGGTCGAAACCACCAGAAGCAAACAGTCGTCATCGTAATCGTTGTCGGCATTGTCATTGCGAGGAGGGCTTTGCCCGACGAAGCAATCTCTCTCTCTCTCTCAATTCAATACCCGGGACCCGATAACGATTACCGCTTCGCTGATCACGAGCACGAAACATAAATTGTCATCTTATATTGGTGGTTGAGCGGGGGCTTGTGCTGAGCGGAGCCGAAGCAATTGAACTTTAAACAGACCTATCAAAAGATTTCTTCGAATTCTGCGTAGCTTTACGCGGAGCAGAATAGCGAAGCAGAATGGTCCGACCCCGATTACATTGACTTTATTATGTATTATTACTATTATATACATATCGCGATTCGCGATTCGCGATATGCGAAAGAGGGGGGATATGAAAAAACATAACGGGATGAAGTCTCAGGATATTGCTATTTTACTATACATAGCACAATATTGTGAAAGTAAATACAGGGTTCTTGACCTGGCAAATGCACTCAAAATAAGTCAATCTGAGATCTCTGAAGTGCTGAATCGAAATCGAATAGCCGGTCTCCTCGATCCCGTCGAGAAGATTGTTTATCGAAATAATCTCTATGAATTCATAATCTATGGCTTAAAATATGTTTTTCCTGTAGAACCGGGGACAATAGTTCGTGGCATTGCAACCGCCCATTCTGGGCCACCTTTGAACAGGTATATCATTTCGAATGCTGAAAGCTATGTCTGGAGCCTTTCGAATGGCGATTCTCAGGGTATTTCTGTTTCTCCTCTATATAAAACACTCCCTGGTATTGCTAAGAAGGTTCCAGAATTTTATGAGCTTCTTTGTCTGGTGGATGCCTGTAGAATTGGCAAAGCCAGAGAGGTGAAACTGGCTAGAGAAATTCTTGAAGAAAGATTGCTGAAGAAATGATAAGACTAAATCTTGAAATCGTCAAAATTGTTGCTGAGGCACTAGTTGATTTGAAAGACCAGGTTGTCTTCGTCGGCGGTTCAATTATCGAACTTTATGCAGACCATGCGATCCCTGAAGAAGTTCGTCCAACTGAAGACGTTGATCTGATAGTAAACATTGCAAAAGCTTTACCAGGCGGCAACAAAATAAATCTACTGCCACTTATCTACTATCTCGCAACAAAAATTGATGCTGTATTTGACAGAGGTCTGGCAGATTTAAGATTGAGTCATGACTTTGAAGATATTGTATATCTTTTTGACAATTGCCTTTCACTCGAAAAAGACTTTTACAAAGCTGATGAAAACATCCGAGAATACTTGTCTGACAGTTTTAGCAGACTAATAAAAATGCAGATTTTTAAAGAGGCATTGGCCTGTTCTATGCCACATAATGCAGAAAGAGACAGGATAGTCAAAATAGAAAAACTCATGCAGAAAATAGCTTCAAATAAGTGATAGCGTTCTTTAAATTTTGGGCTGTTATTCAAATCCTTTTTCCCAAAATTTCCCTTAGAAGGTCATTTTTGGTGCCAAAAATGACCTTCTAAGAGCATTCTCAGCCCTTTTTTCGCCCGCAAACAGCCTCTGTCAACAGATTTATTCTGGTCCGACCCCAATTATATTGAAGGGGATTTTAGAGGCGGCCATGGCGGCGCAGGCTTCAGCAAAGCCTTTTTCGTCGTAGTATCTGGCAAAAAATGAACCGTTCTTAAAGCCGTAGATCAAATTAAGAAACTTGTGACTGCGGGCAAATTCTTGTTTGTAAATCTTCTCGCAGACACTCATATAGCCACGCAAGAATGAAACCAGCCAGATAACAAATTGCCGCTTTGTTTCCTCTGACAAAGCTTCGCCAATCAAATCCTGATTATTTTTTTGGGAGTGTTTGGGTGAGCCGAGTCTGGAAAATACTATGCCAAAATCATGTTTTTTATCGTTAAAACGCAGCAGATAATTGGTTGTTTTATTTTGGACTTTGATTTTAAGAAGAAAGCAGTATTCGAAGGAGCATTCTTCGCTATCGTAACCAGAGGCGCTTTCGCCAAAATTATTTTTGAGGGCAGCATAAAGTCGTGGAGCATCAAATTCAGGATGATGATCATCTAGAAACTTTCTCAGGCTCGCGGCGAACCTGTTATCAGGCAAAAAGTGATGACTTTTTCTGGCCAGCTCATCATATTTATTTCTGGTTATCGGAGAGAATCTTATATCTGTATCATTTATGTAGACCCGCCGTATTGGCTTTCGTTTCCTGCTTCGAGGTGATGGAATTACCGGTTCTATCCGCAATTTGAGGTTTACAGCCTTCAGCACCTTCAAAAAGGTTTCAAGAGTAGGGTTTCGTTCGCCTGAAAGGGCTTGGTAAAGATTCTCACGTGATAGACCGGTTTCTTTGGCTATTTTCGTCATGCCAACAGCTCGGGCAATTTCGCCCAGTGCTTGAGCGATAACAAAGGCATCGGTTTCAGCACTCAATAAACAGGACTCAAGGTATACTGCCTTCTCTTCGCTGTTCTTGAGGTGCACTGCATCTAATGAAGTGTCGGTTTCAGAAAGTTTGTTGTTGCTTGTCATAGTTTCTGCCGCTAAGAGTCTAGCTGAGACTGGACTCTTAGTCAAACAGAAACAATTTTAGGAAAACTCTTTAAAATTGTTTGATTATAGCAAGATTTATTGCCTATTTGTTTGGCTTCAAAGAGAAAAGGTGCTGGAATAACTCAATGTTATTTAATACATTTTTGCAAAGTGTGTTAGCTGTCATTTCATTTGCCTCGATCAGCAGCAAGGCAGCAAAAATCTTGTAGAATTCAAGATTGTCGCAATTATCGAACATAAAAGCCCATGTGCTTTTCCGGATTATAAAATACTTGTTAAGCTTAATAAGAGTTTCTTGCCTGGGTTCGTCAACAAAAAACCTTTCTATCTCGGCTCGATGCTTCTCGCTTGCGCTGATAACAGACCTTTTGAGCAGGTCGAGCCCCTTTTGAACATACGCTGAAAAAGTTTGTCCTGGTTTCCAGCTTATCAGTTCTGTAAGTTCGCAGATGTCAGCGTCGCTATTGTTGTCAGATTTATTATTTCCCTGGTTATCCTGGTCATGCCTGTTTTTTTCAATTTCGGCAATAATGCTGTCAAGCACGTCATTGATCGGATCATTATCTTCTTCTGATAAATCCTCTGGCTCAATTTCCTTTTTGTTTATACACTCTCTTATCAGGTTTGGAACATCACATCGATGAGAAAATCGGCGCATAAAGACTTCCTTGATAACTTCAAGCGAAACAAAAGGTTTGGGTTCAGGGTTGAGGCCATACATGCGCATTAATGAACCGGTAATCGCCGAGGGAATTGTTTGCGGCTCAGTGTCGTCGGCGAAGCGATGATGTTGCCGGGCTAATGCATGCATCTCCTGGTGCAATTCATCTTCCTTTACGTGAAATTCAAGCTCGATGAAATAGCGCATGAAATTTGCCGGCGACATTTTCAGACCGTCATCATCGATTACACATATTTCACATAGCATGTCAAGATCAAGACCCAATTTCAAGAAATGTCGCAGTTTGTCGTTGTAACCTAACGTGCCGGGCCTGTTTGATTTCAAACCTTCCTTGAAATAATTTTTTATGCTTTTATTGCTGAATTCATTTTTGAGCAAAGTGCCGAGTTCTTCGCTGTAGCCATTCAATGAAAGACTGAAAAAAGCGTTAAGGCGAGTGCATTCATCAGGAAAATCAGGCTTGATACGATTTAGCAGCTTTTTGTCATAGCATCTGTCTGGTAGTTCAAGCTTGTCGGCCAGCACGGTATTTGCCCATTCAACTGCTTTACGCATCTGCCCGGGGGTAACATCGCCAAATACAGCTGCTTTTCGGGGAAAGCGGTTCTCGATGAGAAGTGCTATTGCAAGAATGTAGAGATGGTAGGGGTAGCCCTGAGTTTTTCTATTAAAAATTTGAGTTGCTCGTAGACTGATATGCTTGGTTTCAGCATTATAGATGTAGTTTTTACAAACAAACTGCGAGTAAATATCTGCAGATGTTTTCGCGGCTTTCTTATAACCTTTTCGATAGTAATCGAGGTCTTTATGCAGGAAAAAGCATTCGGCATTGTTAAGAGTCGGCAGGTCGCCACAAACACTCCAGCCTGTCTGACCATCATATAACTCGCATTCGCCTGCCCGCTCGGCGTATATCCATTTGCAACCCGAAAAAGTCTCTGTGTCATTTACTATGTTGCAAAATTCATATGCATTCAGTAATTTCAGGCTCTCTGAATAGGCTTTCCGCCATGCACTTTTTTTTACACCCGTTGGGTCAAGAGTCAGCTTTATGAATATACCCATGTTTTTCTCCTTTTTTTTACTTGTTAAATTAAATAAAAAACAAGCAAACACTTCTTTTTAAAAGAAAACAGCTAAATAAAATGTAGCTAAAAAAATACAAAATGTCAAGGCGGCAAAAAAATCGTGCTCGTAATCGTAATCGTTTATCTTCTTTTGATTACGATAACGATTACCGCTTCGCTGATCACGAGCACGAAACAAAAATTGTCATCGTATATTGGTGGTTGAGCGTTAGTCGAAACCACCGATGAACGATGACAAGGTCATTTCGACTAACGCTCAATGACCACAATTTTTGACATCGTATATTGGTAGTTGAGCGGGGGCTTGTGCTGAGCGAAGTCGAAGTGTCGAAGGGACCAGCCAGCCGTCAACAGTTGTGTCGCACTTCGACTTTAGCTCCGCTCAGTGCACATACTGGCCCGTCATTCCTGACCTGTTTTTTACAGGATCAGGAATCCAGAATTGCTTCAACACCCGATTCTATTCTCCGGATAAATTGCCAATAAATTCTTAACTCGCCCTTTTCACAAACTTTTCTTAAAAGGTCATTTTTGAAGCACAGGATGTGCTTATATCTGATTGCATGAGGATGCAAGCAATCAGATGACAGCCTTTTTTAGCCCCAAACAGATTCTGTCAAAAGATTCCTTCGAATTCTGCGTAGCTGCAGCGAAGCAGAAAATGGTCCGCCCCTGTTTCGCAGAAATCTTTACACTGTGATAATATTAGAGAAGTTGATTTTAAGATATTTTAAAAGTGAGTTCCCATGGATTATTTGGAATGTAAAGAGTTAGTTGTAAATCAGAATAAAGTTTGCGATTATCTTTTAAACCCTATGCATCCAGTAGGTATTAGCAAAGCAAACTTCTTTATTTCTCTAGGTTTTAATAAGAATTCATGGAAAATACTTGTTCAAGAACTTACAAAGCTTGCCCAAAAAACCAGATTAAATATTCCGAGAAAAATCAATTCGGCATAAAATATATTATAGATGGACAATTAACTTCCCCAGCCGGGAAAAAGCCTTATATAAGAACGGTCTGGTTTATTGCTGAAAAAGAAAACAAACCTTTACTGGTTACTGCTTATCCGTTGCCTGTTTTAAAGGAGGCTTGAAATGCTAAGAGAACTTGATACTGTAGCTCTAACTACAGATTTATCCGAATATGGCCTGCGCTCAGGTGATATTGGTGCTGTTGTAATGGTTTATGATGGTAATGGTTTTGAGGTCGAATTTATTACCCTTAAAGGTGAAACGATTGTCGTCACAACTCTTACCAAAGACCAGATCAGACCTATCGCCTCTGGAGAAATTGCCAGCGCAAGAAAAGTGGCCTGAAAACTGCTGATTCTTATCTTGCCCTTTTTTACAAATTTTAACTTAGAGTGTCATTTTTGGTGTCAAAAAGGACACTCTAAGAGGGATCTTAGCCCTTTTTTTAGCCTCAAACAGGCTCTGTCAGTAGATTTCTTCTGGTCCGACCCTGATTCTTTTTTATTTTCAAAAAAGATCCCTGGTATCCTTCTTTGCATTTTAAAAGAGTTCATTCAAGTTTATCGGTATATTCTGCCAGAATCAGCATTGATTATCGTGCTGTCGGGGTTATAAAAACAGATCTGATCATCTGGTTCTGGATCGGTTCTCATACTGATTATGAAAAGCTGCTAAAAAGTGGTTGAAAAACAGCTTCTACAAGATCAAATTGTCGCGGCCAGGCAAATTTGTCATTTCCCGACTACTGTTATTGTCGGGGAATAGCTAATCAGAATAGTCCGACCCCGAACAATATCGCCATCGGATATCCCTTCTCGATTCTTTCTTTTCCTGACTTTCCCTTTGCGGCCCTTAGCGATCTTCGCGAGATAACTCTTTTTCTCTCGCCAAGGCGCCAAGCCCGCCAAGTTAAATTAATTCTCTTTCTTAATCAATATTTTTTCTCTTTCATTGGTGCTCTTTGTGACTTAGCGGCTCCGTGTGATGATTCTTTATCATCTTTTTTCGCGAGAGACTGGCATTTGGATTAAACCCAGGGCAAACGCTTACTTTATTTAGCATTGAAGGACTTTTTCGAGGTATTCCTCTGTCAGTGCCGCTTTAAATTGTTTTCTGACGATGCTTCCCTTATATGACTTTTCTTTTTTGAGAAGATTTAGTGCCATGTGCCGAACAATAGCAAAATTTGCAGCTGATTTTTCGACTCTCTTTCTG
>JBNJGH010000118.1:0-9857 GCA_051747585.1 Candidatus Rifleibacteriota bacterium | reverse complement strand
ACCGGTTTTAACCGGATCAGGAATCCAGAATAATCGTCGTTTTTTATTTAAGAAATAAAAGCTGGGTGCTTGGTTTGAGTTTGAAAGCCTGAAAAACTTATTAACCTGACCCTGGATTCCGGCTCTCGTTTCATTCGGCCGGAATGACGAAAAATAGTGCTTTAACCTTGGATGGCTGAAAAAGATAAAAAAAATCGTCTCGGTGTAATCAGTGACCTCGGTGGTGAAATTTGATATTTGACTGAAAGAAATAAATCCAGAACAAAAATCGTTGGTAGCCAGATAAGAAGCTTTCAGCGATGGTTACTATTATAAAAATAAAAATTTGTGGCTTGATTTAAATCAGGTATCATAATAGTCTGTAGCGGCTGAAAGGGAGCACAATGGATTTTCAAGAACTGGAAAACTTAAAAAAGAGTCATCCGGCATGGCGTTTGTTGCAGGCCAGTTACGCGCCATTGATTATAAGCTTCCTATACAAGGTTTTTGTAAAGCCTAATTTGCGCATAATCTCACAGAGTGAGCTCGTTGCCAAACTTGAAGATGAACTTTTTAATCTAAGAGAAATATTTGGCGATGAGCTTTATCCAAAAGCCGCTTCGTTTTATCTGAATGAATGGACCCAAACAGAAAAGGGCTGGCTGCGAAAATTTTATCCGGAAAAACTCGATGAACCTCATTTCGATTTAACTCCTGCGACTGAGAAGGCAATATCCTGGGTAGAGGCGCTTGGCAAAAGAAAATTTGTTGGTACCGAGTCGCGTTTGCTTACAGTTTTTGAACTTTTACATCAAATTGTGGCAGGGTCGGAAAATGATGCCGAACGAATTATTGCTGAGCTCGAAAAAAAGAAAGCAGAACTCGAAAAGCAGCTAGAACAGGCAAAGAGAGGTGAATTTAATTCTCTGGATGAGACAGCTTTGAAAGACAGATTTCAGCAGATGAGCTCATTAGCCCGTGATTTGCTCAGTGATTTTCGCGAAGTAGAATACAATTTCAGAAATCTTGATCGAAAGGTTCGTGAGCAGATTGCTACCTGGGAGGGCAGTAAAGGCGAACTTCTCGAAGAGATTTTTGGTGACAGAGACGCAATAGCAGATTCAGATCAGGGAAGAAGTTTCCGCGCTTTTATGGAATTTGTTATGTCACCTTCAAAACAGGAAGAATTTAGTGAGTTGCTCGAAAAAGTGTATGAACTTGAATCTATTAGAGAGTTGCGACCTGATACCAGGCTTAAAAGAATTCATTTTGACTGGCTCGACGCCGGTGAAGCCACCCAGAAAACTGTTGCAAGGCTTTCACATCAACTCAGGCGTTTTTTAGATGATCAGGTATATCTCGAAAATAAGCGTATAATGAAGCTTTTTCAACAGGTAGAAACCAAAGCCTTGAAGTTGCGTGACAATCTTCCAAAAAATAAAGAATTTTTTACTGTGGCAGAGAGTAAAATAGATGTAGATTTGCCCATGGAAAGGCCATTGTATAGTATCCCCATCAAGCCTGATATTGATTCGAAAATAAGTCGTGGCGAGGGCGAAAAAATCGATGCTCAGGTGCTGTTTACCCAATTCGTTGTTGATAAGCGCGAGCTGAAATCACGTATCAGAAAAATGCTGCACAAAAATTCTTCGGTCAGCTTAAAAGAAGTTGTAGAGCATTATCCTCTTAAAAAAGGGCTCAGCGAGCTCATTGCCTATATGACAATAGCAGGTAATGATAAAAAAGCTATCTTTGACGAAAATAGAAAAGAACGTTTTGTCTGGCACGAAAAAGATGAAAGTGGTCTGAAAATTGAGCGCTGTGCTATAATCGAGCGCATAACTTTTTTCCGGTAATAATATGAACGAAAATTCGACAGCAGATAGAAAAAATTCAAATCTTTCAAAGTTGCTTATTACACTTTTGAAAGGCATTATTTATCGAGATGATGATCCGGAGCAATGGCAACAATTGCTTGACCTCGAAAATCAAGTTCGAGATTATTTTTCGGTAATTGGTATCGAATTGATGTTCGATGAATCCGAAGGTTATGCATGGTTGCGCAACCTTGAAGCAGAGTCGGAACAAGAAAATCTACCCAGACTTGTTGTGCGGCGCCAGCTTTCTTATCCGGTCAGCTTGTTAATTGCTTTATTGCGAAAAAAGCTGGCAGAAGCTGATGCGGGGTCAGGTGAAACACGCCTTATATTGCTTGTCGAAGAAATTGTTGAAATGAGCAAAGTTTTTTTGTGCACCGGTAACAACGAAGCCAGGTTTCATGACCAGGTAAAAACCTGGCTTAAAAAAATTGCTGAACTTGGTTTTATTAGAAAATTAAAGAATGATAACAGCCGCATCGAAGTTTGTCGCATTATTAAAGCTTATGTAGATGCTCAATGGCTTAATGAATTTGATGAACGTTTGCAGGAATATATTGAATTCAGTGAACAGAAACAATAAAAGGAAAATAGTAACTGATGTTGCAACAACAATCGTTAGAATTTGCTGCCAGCGATGATGTAGCAGGTTTTCGCCTCAAACGCCTTGAAATTTATAACTGGGGTACCTTTCATCGACGTGTCTGGAACATCACTCCAGATGGTAAAAACATTCTTGTTACCGGAGATATAGGGTCAGGTAAATCTACTTTGGTCGATGGCATAACCACTCTGATGGTTCCGCCTCAGAAACTCGCTTACAATAAAGCTGCCGGCGCTGAAACCCGCGAACGATCTTTGCGCACCTATGTGCTGGGCTATTATAAATCTGAAAGAAGCGAATCAGGTTATGCATCCAGGCCGGTGGCCTTTCGTGATCATAATGACTATTCGGTGATTCTCGCTGTTTTTTCCAATTCCGGAAATCAACAGGAAATATCTCTGGCTCAGGTTTTTATTTGCACGCAGCCAACGGGACAGCCCGATAGATTTTATGTAGTCTCGCAGCAAGCTCTCAAGATCGATGAGGATTTTTCAGACTTTGGTTCAGATCTTGGTAAGCTTAAAAAAAGACTAAAAAATAAAAATAATGCAAAAATATTTTCAAGCTTTACGTCTTACGCTGCAGAGTTTAAGCGTGTGTTAGGGATCAATAACGATCAGGCACTCGAACTTTTTAATCAAACAGTATCGATGAAATCAGTTGGAAGTTTGACCGATTTTGTTCGTAAACACATGCTGCAGGAATTTGATGTGAAAGATCGCATTGAGCGTCTTCTTAAGCATTACAACGACCTTAACAGTGCCCATGAAGCTATAATTAAGGCTAGAAATCAGATTGAGCAACTTAAAAAAATCGTTACAGACTCAGATGAGCATGATGAAGTAACAAGCTCGTTAAGCGAATATCGTTATCAAAGAGATAATTTGAAGCCTTTCTTTGCCCTTCTTAAAAAAGACTTTCTTGGCAACGAAAAGCTTGAGCTGGAGCATCAATTTTTAGATCAGCGAGCAAAACTGCAAGAGCTTGAAGATGAAAAGATACAATTGCAGGCTCGACGTGATGATATTAAGAGGAATATTGCCAACAACGGCGGAGATCGTATTGCTCGTATTGACTCGGATATAAAAGAGAAAAGTCTGGTTTTAAGCCAACGTCAGAAAAAGGCTCAACAGTATGGTGAACTTGTTAAAGCCCTTGATTTACCTGTTGCTGAAGATATCGATCTATTCAACGCCAACCGGCAGAAAATCGAAAAGATTTTTCCGCAAGTTGAAGAAAAAGAAGCTCAAATTCAAAATGAGCTTACCGAAAATACCGTTGAATTAAAAGGGCATGATCAACAGTTCCGCGCATTAGTAGACGAAATAAAGTCGCTTGAGCAACGAAAAAGTAATATTCCTTTAGCTCAAATTGTCATTAGGCAGAAAATTTGTGAAACACTCAACATTACAGAAGAAGATATTCCATTTGCCGGTGAATTGATAAAAGTCGAGGATGAACAAAAAGAATGGGAAGGTGCGGCAGAAAAATTACTCCATAATTTTGCTCTTTCTCTTCTTGTGCCCGACAACCTTTATAAAAAGGTTTCCGAATTTGTTGACCAGACAAATCTAAAGGGCAGAATCGTTTATTATCGGGTAAAACTTGAAAAACAAGATTATCAGATTAGCTCTCAACCAGGCAGCTTGCTTGAAAAACTGGTAATTAAACCTGATTCAAGATTTTTTAACTGGCTCGAAAAAGAACTGGGCCGTCGTTTTGATTATGTTTGCTGCGATACCCTGGAACACTTTCGTAAGCAGCATCAGGCAATAACCAGAAATGGCCAGAGTAAATCAGGCGGTCATCGCCATGAAAAGGATGATCGCTATGACATTAAAGATCGCTCGAGATACGTTCTTGGTTGGTCTAATCTGGAAAAAATCAGAGCTATTAAAGCCCAATCGCAAAAAATTGCCCGGAAGATAGCAGAAATTCAAAAGCGAATTTCTACCCTCGAAAACGAAAAGAAGGGTTCATTTGCTTATAAATCTCGTCTCGAGCACCTTAGGTTTTTTGAAAATTTTACCGAAATTAACTGGAAAAATACAGCAATTGAAATCGATGAGTTGAGGCAGGAAAAAGACAAGCTTGAATCTGCCTCTGATGTTTTAAAAGAACTTGGCAGAGAACAGGAAAAAATTGATAAAAGAATTAAACAAAATTTTGATTCTCTTGATAAAGCCAAAGCTATTCTTGCCAAACTGGAATACAGACAAAAAAGTAATGAAGAAAACCTTCAAGATTGTGAACGAATATTAGTTGATTATGAATCAGAAGAGCGGTCTCGCATATCTCAACAGTTGAATCCATTATTTCAAAAAATTTGCGGTAAGCAAAATGTAACAATGCGCAACAGCTCAGAGCTTGAGGGGGCTATTCGCAACTTTCTTCAAAGTCGTATTGACAGTTCTAACAAGAAGCTTAAATTACTTGAAGAACGTATTATCAGCGCGATGCAAAATTTCAAACGAGATTACCCGTTGGAAACACAGGAATTTGACGCGCGAATCGAGTCGGCTGACGATTTTCGTGATCTTTATCAAAGGTTGACCAGTGACGATCTTCCCGCTTTTGAAAAACGTTTTAAACGTTTGTTAAATGAAAATACGATCAATGAAATTGCTTCATTTAATGCTCAATTAAATAAAGAATGCAATTTAATAAAAGAGCGAATTGAAAAAATAAATAATTCGCTGGCTGCAATCGATTTTAATCCTGGACGATATATATTTCTTGAAAGAAAGCCCGCACCTGATCGAGAAATTAGAGATTTTCGTCAGGAGCTTAAATCCTGCACCGAAGGGTCTATCGGTGGCAGCGACGATGATCAGTATGCAGAAATTAAATTTTTAAAAGTTAAAAAAATAATTGAAAGATTTA
This sequence comes from Candidatus Rifleibacteriota bacterium, assembly GCA_051747585.1. Lineage (GTDB taxonomy): Bacteria > Muiribacteriota > Ozemobacteria > Ozemobacterales > Ozemobacteraceae > DYKG01. The sequence goes on along the minus strand of JBNJGH010000118.1, from coordinate 4,514 downwards.
AGGGCAGAGAAGGGTTGGTAGATTTAGACAAACGCTGGATGAAAAAAGTTACCGATGTGCGAAACTGGTATGTGTTCGCAGCCTCTGAACGCTGGAAAGAAGATGACAGCGAATATGAACATTACACTGACTCCGGCGGAAAGTCGGGAGGACAAAAAGAAAAACTTGCTTACACTGTGCTTGCGGCAAGTCTCGCCTACCAGTTCGGACTCGAAACCGGTCTGGTAAAATCGAGAACTTTCAGGTTCGTTGTTATAGATGAAGCTTTTGGCCGTGGTTCCGATGAATCGACAAGCTATGCTCTGAAACTTTTTCAACAGATGAACCTTCAGTTGCTGATTGTTACTCCACTGCAAAAAATTCATGTCATAGACCCCTTTGTAGAGGCTGTTGCTTTTATTCATTCCGACGTTAACAGTGAGTCGGCAGTTAGAAATCTTACAATAGAAGAATATCGCAAAGAACGTGAGAGCAGATTGAATGAAGTCTGAGTGGTCTGAATTAAAAACCGTTAAAGAAAAATTGAATCGACAGTGGCTCAAAGGACGGTTTTACAAAGCAATTCTTGCCCGGGAAGAAATTTTTCCTTTTTTCATTAAAATTACAGCCCCCTCATCGAAACAATTAAATAATAGTTTTAACGAAGCCAGGGCCTGGCTGAATAGCTTTCAACAACAACTCAAAACCCATCTGAAAAAATGTGGTATCGATAATGACGAAGTTTCTATTAAATGGCAGCAGATCAATCATAAGGTCTTCGGTAAAAATAGTTTGCCAGGCCAGCTTGAATTTACAAGTATAGAAGCTGTTGCCGCTTTTCTAAATCGTAAAGCAGAGCTTAAAACTTTTTATCGGATTATTGAGAATGTACAAGCACAATTACCCGAGCTGAATCAGTGGTTGATGGCTAAGCCTCTTGAAGCCGTAAAAAATGATGCTAACTGGCCACCATTTATTATAATTATAAAATGGCTTAAAGAAAATCCTCGACCCGGTATATATATTCGTCAGCTTGATTTGGCCGGTATTGATACAAAATTTATAGAGTGTAATCGCAAAATTTTAGCAGAATTGCTTGATCTTACTCTTGATCCGGAAAACGTTGATTTTGAAGCGCGCGGTGTTTCAAACTTTGCTCGTCGATATGGGTTTAAAGATAAACCCAGCCAAATTCGCTTTCGCTTTCTTGACTCTGCTTTGTTTATTAATGGACTTTCTGATTTGCAGGTTCCAATCGATGATTTTATTTTACTAAATCCTGAGATTGAAAATATTTTCATAACCGAAAATGAAATTAATGGGCTTGCGTTTCCGCCGGTAAAAAGAGCATTGGTTCTTTTTGGTCTCGGTTACGGCCTTGAAAGAATTAAAAATATTGAATGGTTTAAAAACAAAAGAATTTATTACTGGGGTGATCTTGATACTCATGGTTTTGTAATGCTCGACCAGTTGCGCCATTATTATCCTCATGCCAGATCTATGCTTATGGATAAAAAGACCTTGCTGGCGCATAGACACCTATGGGGCTGTGAATCAAAGCCTTCCAAAAGGGAATTAAGCCACTTGAATTCTGATGAGCTTTCTTTGTATAAAGATATACAGCAGCATAAATATAAAAATAATTTGAGGCTTGAACAAGAAAGAATTTCTTTTAGTTTAATCAAGCAATTCATCGAAAATTTAGAGGATTCTAAATGAAAATAATTCACACATCAGACTGGCATCTTGGCCGTACTCTTTACAATTGCAGGCGATATGCAGAGTTTGAGGCTTTTCTTGACTGGCTGGCGGACTACATTATGAATGAAAATGCCGATGCTTTGCTGGTTGCCGGTGATATTTTCGATACTACCACGCCGAGTAATAAAGCCCAGGAATTGTATTACCGCTTTCTTTGTCGCATAGCGGGCTCCAATTGCCGCAATATTGTTATCACCGGCGGAAATCACGATTCGCCGAGTTTCCTTGAAGCACCCGACGAACTGTTGCGGGTAATGAATATTCATGTAATCGGTAGTGCACGACAGAACCTCGAAGAAGAAATTATAGAATTGAATGGCAAAGATGGCAGAACTGAAGCTCTGGTTTGTGCTGTGCCCTATCTGCGCGATAGAGACTTAAGAAATGCGGTGGCAGGCGAGTCGATCGAAGATAAAGATAAAAAAATGATCGAGGGGCTAAGAGTCCATTATCATAATGTGTGCGAGCTTGCAGAGCAAAAAAGAATGCAACTTGGTGATATTCCCTTGATTGCTATGGGGCACCTTTTTGCCGCCGGGGGTAAGACTCTCGAGGGGGATGGGGTGCGAGAGCTATATGTGGGAACTCTTGCTCAGGTCGATCAACATACCTTCCCCGAAACTATTGATTATCTGGCACTCGGACATTTACACATTGCGCAAAAAGTTGGCGGCAGTGAAAAACTTAGATACTCTGGCTCTCCTTTACCAATGGGCTTCAACGAAGCCAACCAGCAGAAAAAAATAATAGAGGTCAATTTTGCCAAAAAAGAGCCGCTTATTTCTGAAATTGCTGTGCCCTGTTTTCAAAAATTAATCAAAATTTCTGGTAATCTGGATGAAATCGAAAGCCGATTGCACGAACTTAAACAGGAAAAAACCAACGCCTGGCTTGAAATAGAGTATACTGGAGCAGAGCTTGTGAGCGGACTTAATGAAAAGTTGCAGAAAATGGTCACCGACTCCGAGCTTGAAATAAGAAGAACCCGTAATCGTCAGCTTGTAGAAAAGGTTTTAAAAAAGACCGGAGCCGAAGACAGCCTTGAAAATCTCAATGTTTATGAAGTTTTTGAGCGTTGTCTTCACGCCCATGAAATTGTGGCCGAGCAGGCAGACCAACTCAGAACAGCTTATAAAGAGATCGTCAAAAACCTTGAAGAAGAGGATATAAATGCAGAATAACAGGGGCCAGACATGAAAATACTTTCGCTGCATTTTAAAAACCTTAATTCTCTTTATGGCGAATGGGAAGTTGATTTTTCCAATTCAGAAATTGCTTCAGAGGGCATTTTTGCAATAACCGGGCCGACCGGAGCGGGAAAAACAACAATAATGGATGCAATCTGCCTTGCCCTTTATGGCTTGACTCCCAGGCTGGGCAATATTACTGCTTCAAGTAACGAAATTATGTCACGCAATACCGGTGAGTGTTTTGCAGAAGTCACTTTTTCGACTCAGGCCGGTAAATATCGCTGTAGCTGGAGCCAGCACAGGGCATACAAAAAGCCCGACGGCAATTTAAGAGACGCCAAACACGAAATTGCCGATGCCGAGACAGGTAAGCTGCTGGAGACCAAAAAAAGCCTGGTTCCCAATGTGGTGAAAGACAAAACCGGAATGGATTTCGATCAATTTACCAGATCGATGATGCTTGCACAGGGCAGCTTTGCCAGATTCCTTCAATCGAATGCCGATGAGCGCGCACCGATTTTAGAACAGATTACCGGCACAGAGATATACTGCCGGATCTCAATAAAGGTTTATGAGCGTCATAAAGAGGAAGAGCTCAAACTTAATGATTTGAAAAAATCAACTGAAGGTATAGAAATTTTAAGTCCTGACCAGCTAAAAGAACTTGAGAATGAAAATAACAATTTGCAAAAACAGGAAAAAGAAATTTCCACCCTTTACAGAGAAATTGAGAAGCAGATTAAATGGTGCACAGATATCGAGGCCTTAAAAAAAGAGATAGTTCAGCTCGAGCAGGAAACAGATGATATCAAAGTAAAATTTGCAGAATTCAAACCGGATCACAAGAAGCTAAACCTCGCTCTGCAGGCAGCAGAGCTTGAGTCAGACTATTCGGTTCTCAATTCGTTGAAGCAGCAACAGAAAGCCGATCAGCAAAAGCTTGAAAAAGAGAAGGAAAAACTTGTCGAAATCGAAAAGAAGCGAACCGAGGTCGAGGCTTCACACAAAGTTTTTGAAGAAAGCTGTAAACAGGCGAAAGCAGAATATAAAATGCAGGAGCCTTTACTTAAACAAGTACGTGCTCTTGATTTGCAAATACATGAAAAAAACGAATCGCTGAAAAAATTACAGAATGGCATTGATAAAAACGATAAGCAAATCGCGGACAAAGAAAAGCAACTCCAGGCTTTTGACAGAGACATTAAAAAAATTAACCGACAGTTAAAAGATGTTGTCGAAACTATTGAATCTAACAGGCACGATGAAAAGCTTGTAAGCGAGTTTTCGGCAATTAAAGATTTGCTTGGCAATCTTGAAAGCCTGGAAAAAGAATTGGAGAAACAGGAAAAAGAAGTTCGCCAATACAAAAAGCAAACATCAAAGGCTGAGAAAGATTTACAAAATGCGACAAAAGCTGCTCAGTCAGCTAAAGAGGATTTTAATAAACATCAATCAGTTTTAGAGACGCAAAAGCTCGAATTGAATAAGTTGCTTGGCGAACGATTGTTGCGTGAATACAGGGCTGAGCGTGATTCTTTGTTGCGCGAAAGAGCTTATATCAAGCAAATACAAGACCTTGAAGAT
>JBNJGH010000117.1:0-10050 GCA_051747585.1 Candidatus Rifleibacteriota bacterium | reverse complement strand
TCCCAAAGCCAACCCGGGAAATATCAGGGCATTGTTGCATTGAGAAATTCTATTTGTTCTGTTAGAAAACTTTACGGCCTTAAAAGGACTTCCGGTTGCGATAAGAGCACGTCCATCAGTAGCTTTCAAAATTGCTTCCGGTGTGGCTTCTGCTTTAGAAGTAGGATTAGATAAAGGCATGATGATGGGCTTGTCAATATTATTAGCCATTAGTTTCAGAACATTTTTGTTAAATGCATTGCTTGCAGTCGAACAACCAATTAAAATAGTTATTCCGGCATTTTTTGTTACATCCTCCAGGCTGTATTCTCCCTGAGTTGTGCAAGTCCAACCTCGCAGCTGATCGAGAGTTTTCAGATATGGCAATTGGTAATCACGCGTTCTTTGTTGTCCTTCGCGAATTAGTCCATAGCGGTCGATTAAATAAAATCTTTCTCTTATTTCTTCGATCCTTTTGTTTTCTATTTCAGCAAGAGCATAAATAATCTGTTCGGCTATCCCGACTCCCGCTGTTCCGGCACCAAAAATGCAGAACTTGTGTCGGTCAGAACTCACACCTGACTTTTTTATTCCGCTGAGCACTGCGGCAGTCGCTATTGCACCGGTGCCCTGTATGTCATCATTGAATGATTGATGAACCTGCCGGTATCTGGCAAGCACTTTGTGGGCATTGTTTTTTCCAAAGTCTTCCCAATGTAGAAAGCATCTTGGAAACCTTTTGCTGAAGCAATCTACAAAATGATCAAGGAAGTCATAGTACTCTTTGTCTGAAATTCGATTATGTCGCCAGCCAAGATAATCAGGATCATTTAAGAGTTTTTCGTTATTTGTTCCGACATCGAGTTGAATTGGAAGGGTCTTGAAGGGGTTTATTCCTCCGCAGGTGGTATAAACCATGAGCTTGCCTACGGCAATACTGAGTCCTCCAATGCCTTGATCGCCGATGCCCAGCACTCCTTCTCCATCGGTAACAACTGCTATATCAAGAGAGTCTGCTTGAATGCCTGCGAGAATTTCGCTGGTTTTTTCACGCTCAGGATAGGAAATGATCAAGCCTGGAGAATTTAGAAAGGTTTTGCTGAAGTTTTTTACCGCCTCGCTAATTGTAGGGGTATAAATAATCGGAAGCATCTCCTCAAGATGTTGTTCAATAATCTTAAAAAACAAAGTAGTATTGCTTGTATAAATCTGGTTCAGGAAAAGATTTTTTTCAAGAGTATCTTGTTTTCGCTTAAACTGCAGGTAAGCTCTATGCACTTGCTCTTCAATAGTTTCTATTCTTCGGGGTAGTTTCCCTGTCAGTTTGAAATTTTCTCTTTCAGCCCGCGTAAAGGCGGTTCCCTTGTTGTATTCTCTGTTTTCAAGAAGCTTGTCTCCTTCGAGAGACAGCTTTATTTTTTCTTTATTCATTAATATTTTAAGCTTTATTTCAGGTTGTCGGGCTGATCGCGGTGACCTTCTCTTATAACTTTAAAATCACCGGTTTCGGTATCGAGATCATAGATGTTAAAATTGGTTTTTATATCGAAATTTTCTGTTCTTACGGCAAAATTTATCGAAGCTGAGCCAAGATCGGGGCAACTCTGGATTCTATGAAAAACATTCGTTGGCCAGACCAGCATAGCGGGGCCATCAAAAGCGAGCTCGCCATCAACAACTATTTGATTGGGGCTGACATCGAACTTTACAATTTTACCATGAGATTTATTATATAACTCAACATGGCGTTCACCATACAGAACCATTAAATTGTCCGATTGGTGGTAATGCATATACCAGGGGCGTTTTACTTCGCCAACCGGGCCGGGCGATACAGCCCCGCCAGTATGAATTACTCTGTCAATTCCATCAATGCGAGGTATATCTTTTTTTGCAAGATAATCGAAATCTACACCGGGAGTTTTTCTTAATTCTCTGAGAGGAATAATTTTAAAAAGGCCCGGAATTTCCTGGGTTATGTTTGTTGCCGGCATGTTATTTGCTCCTGTAAATAATGATTATTAATTGGCATTCTTATAATAAATCTAAAAGAAAACTGCTAAATTGCAAACCCTGACCATTGGCAAGGTAGTAAAAAAAATCAGGGGGTGAGCTTTAAAAAATCAGCCGCCAGTTGGTCGGGTTGCAAAACATAAGGGGAAAAAGCACCGCATAGAGAATTGGTAATATGAGTATAGGGCACCATAAAGACCATTTCTGCTATGCCGGTTACAATCAGGGTTACTACAATAAGAAGGCCCAGTATCTGAATTTTTTCCCTATAAGGCTTAAGCTTTTTTTCAAATAGATTAAATATTAATCGTCCACCGTCAAATGGTGGTATTGGGAGAAAATTAATAAGCATTATGGCCAGGCTGATGGAAAAAACCCGAAAAATCAAAGTATAAAGAAATATTCCTGCCGGTTTGGAGGTCAGATTGAAAAGCAGGTCAGTCTTAGAAATTGAAGCGATAAATGCTCCGGTAAAAAGACATATAACCAGATTGCCCATGATACCAGCCAGAGAAAAAACTAATTCACAAAGTTTTGGCGATTTTGATTCTTTGAAATCTATTTCTACCCTGTTTCCCCAGCCGAAGATAATGGGGAATCTGCTGAATACAAGGCATACCGGTAACAAGGTGCCAAGAAAATTTAATCTTGAAGCAGGGCTGAATTTTGGAACACTTTTCTCTGTATCGCGCAAGAGTTGTCTGGCGGCTGATAAATGAAAATATTCATGAATTAAAATGACCAGAACAAAAGCAGGCAAATCAAAACTTAATTGATTGAATACCAAGCTGAAATAGTTTTGTTCCATGCCCCCGACTATAACATAACCTTCAAACAGTGCCAAATACTCTAAGCTATTTTCCCGCCTTGACACTTTTTGTGCAAATAAAGCATTATAGCTTCAAATATAATTTAACTGAAAACCTGAATGGAGAGAAAAAATTGCAGGATTTTAACAGTTTTGTGGATAATAACATTGTTGTTTTTGATGGTGCTATGGGAACCATGCTTTACCAAAAAGGGGTTTATATTAACCGGGTTTATGATGAGCTTAATCTGACTCAACCCTCATTGGTTAAAGAAATACACTGTGAATACCTTGAGGCCGGAGCTAATGTTTTAGAAACCAATACTTTCGGCGCAAACAAATTTAAGCTGCAGCCTCATGGTTTGCAGGATAAAATTGAAGTAATAAATTACCAGGCCGCTAAACTTGCAAAAGAAGTTGCCGGCGATAAGGCTTATGTTGCCGGGGCAATAGGCCCATTAGGCATCAGAATCGAGCCATGGGGTAAAACCTCGGTCGAAGAAGCCGAAGAAGCTTTCTTTGAGCAGGCCAAAGGTTTGCTTGCCGGTGGGGTTGATATTTTTATTCTCGAGACTTTTTTCGATATCAACGAGATTCATCAGGCAATCAAGGCTCTGAAGAGGCTGACAGATAAGCCGGTAATCGCTTCTATGACAATCAATGAAGATGGTAACGCTCTTTATGGAACAAGCGTTGATGTATTCGCTCCAAAACTTGAATCATGGGGTGCCGATATTATTGGGCTTAACTGCTCAGTCGGACCTAAAACCATGTTCGATGCAATTGAAAGAATGCGTCAGCTTACTAATTTGAACTTGATTGCCCAGCCTAATGCAGGGTTGCCAAAAGTTGTAGATGGGCGAATGATTTATTTGAGCAATCCTGAATATTTTGGCGAATATGCTAAAAGGTTCATTCAGGCAGGGGTTAGAATTGTCGGTGGCTGCTGTGGAACTACTCCTGAACATATTAAATGGGTAGTAAACGCAGTTAAAGCCTTGACTCCTGGCGGTAGAAGCGTAATTCCCACAGCCAGATCATCTGAAGTCGAAGTTCCTTCTAATATTGAAGTCATTCCTCAAATAGAAAAATCTGAATTAGGAAAGAAAATTGCTGAAAAAAATTTCGTGGTTACTGCCGAACTGACGCCTCCTAAGGGGTGCGATCCCCTTAAAGTTATAGAACGAGCCGGCCAATTAAAAGAAGCGGGAGTAAATGCGATAAATATTCCTGATGGTCCCAGGGCTTCAGCCCGCTTAAGCCCGATGGCGATGTCGATTTTAATAGAACAGAAGGTGGGAATAGAGACCATTCTCCATTATTGTTGCAGAGACCGTAATATTCTGGGTATCCAGTCAGATCTTCTCGGGGCTTATGCAATTGGTTTGCGTAATATTCTTGCAATAACGGGCGACCCTCCTAAGGTTGGCAACTATCCGCAAGCCACGGCGGTTTTTGATATAGATTCAATCGGTCTGGTAAATGTAATGCAAAGACTGAATCATGGTGCAGACCTTGGAAGTAACCCCATAGGAAAACCGACGGGATTTCTTGTAGGCGTAGGAGCTAATCCCGGGGCTATAGACCTTGATCTTGAAATTAGCAGATTTGAATGGAAAGTTGATGCAGGGGCCGAATTTGCTATTACCCAGCCTGTTTTTGATATCGACTTGCTTGAAAGATTTTTGGAGCGGATCAAGCATGTAAGAATACCGGTTTTGGCCGGAATATGGCCGCTGGCGAGTCTTAAAAACGCAGAATTTATGAATAACGAGGTGCCCGGCGCATCGGTTCCCGATGAATTGATGGAAAGATTGAGAAAAGCCGATTCGGTTGAAGCTCAGCGTGAGGAAGGTATAGCAATTGCTCGCGAAGCTTTGCAAAAAGTTAAAAACATGGTTGAGGGTGTACAAATAAGCGTTCCTTTCGGAAGAGTGGAAAACGTCTTAAAAGTACTTGAAGTTCTAAAGTAAAAACGGGGTTAAAGATGCAAAGAATTTCTGTAGAAGAATTTCATAAGCTGATAAACGAAAAAGTTTTAATTTTTGATGGAGCCATGGGAACAAGCCTGCAAGCTATGCCTCTGAAAGAGAGAGATTTTGGTGGGTACAAGGGTTGCAGCGAAGCTCTGATATTGTATGCCCCTGATGCAATAAAAATAGTTCATAAAGATTTCATCCAGTCTGGATGCCAGGTCATAGAAACAAATACATTTAATGCCACATCTATAGGGCTAAAAGAATACGGACTCGAAAATGAAATTGATAAAATTAACCGCAAAGCAGTAGAAATTGCTCGTGAAGCAATAGATGAAGTTGAAACTGCCGAGCCTGTTCTTATTGCAGGCTCTGTTGGGCCTACCTCCAAGCTTCCTTCTCTCAACAATATTTCTTTTGATGAAATGTCCGAAGCCTATTACGAGCAATTTAAAGCTTTATTTGAGGCCGGAATAGACATATTACAAATTGAGACCTGTCAAGATCTACTTCAGATAAAATCAGCTCTCTACGCTGCAGAAACTCTTTTTGCCGAAAAAAAACAGCGATGTGCTGTAAATGTTTCCGTAACGCTTGAGTCTTCAGGAACAATGTTAATTGGAAGTGATGTTCATGCCATCATTGCCTCTCTAGAGCCTTATTCATTTATTGACATGCTTAGCATCAATTGTGCAACCGGCCCCGGAGAAATGGTACGGCATGTCGATCACCTGGTAAATAACTGGCCTGGAGCAGTCGGAGTAATGCCCAATGCGGGGTTGCCGGTAAATGTAAAAGGAAAACCCGTATATAATATGAAACCCGAAGAGTTTGCCGGATATATTGAAAAATTTGTGAAAGAGTCGGGTGTTAATATGGTTGGCGGCTGTTGTGGAACCACTCCCCAGCACCTGGCCGCGGTTGTAGAAAAAGTTGCAGGCCATAAACCACCGAAAAGAAAAGTAAGGTTTGTGCCACAGGTGGCCAGTTTATTCAGTGCAGTTGCTTTGCGGCAGAATCCTGCTCCTACTTTGATTGGTGAAAGGACAAATGCAAATGGTGCTAAACAATTTCGTGGCATGCTCAAAAATGAAGACTGGGATGGCATGGTCGCTATGGGAAGAGAGCAGGTGAAAGCCGGTGCCCACCTGGTAGATCTTTGCGTAGCTTACGCCGGAAGAAATGAATTAAATGACATTAATACGCTTGTGCCACGTTTTGCGGCTCAGATTAATTTGCCGCTTGTAATAGATTCAACCAGTCCAGAAGCTATAGAAGCTGCGTTAAAGTTGCACGGCGGCCGTTGTGTAATCAATTCTGTCAATCTTGAAGATGGCGGAAGGCGACTTGATGCTGTCGCAAAGCTGGCTCATAGATTCGGGGCTGCTCTAATTTGTCTTGCTATAGACGAAAACGGAATGGCCAAAACAGCCGAAGAAAAACTTAAAATATTAAACCGTCTGTTTAAATTGCTGACAAAGAAATATGCTTTAAGACCGGCAGATCTGATATTTGATCCCTTGACTTTTACTGTTGGAAGTGGAGAAGTCAGCTTAAGAAACTCGGCGGCTGAAACACTTAAGGCGCTTAAGCTTATAAATGAAGGTTTGCCCGAAGTAAACACAATTCTGGGGTTAAGCAACGTATCTTTTGGCTTGAATAAAGCAGGTCGCGAAATACTAAACAGCGTTTTTCTTCAGGAAGCAGTGTCTGCGGGATTAACCTGTGCAATTGTCAATCCTGCAGGCATATTGCCCGGTCATAAAATAACTCCAGAAGAAAGAAAAGTTGCTCTCAATTTGATTTATAACCCAGGTGGCGATGGCACTGATCTGACAAGGTTTATCGAATTTTTTACCGATGAAAACAAGCGGCATAAAAAACTTGATGTCGAAAAGCTTACGCCGAAGCAACATCTTAAAGAAAAGGTTATAGATGGCGACAAGAGCGAAATTGAAAATTTACTTGAAAAACTTTTGAATGATCATAAGCCCCATGAAATAATTAATCAGATTCTTCTGCCGGCCATGAAAGAAGTAGGAGAATTGTTTGGATCCGGTAAGCTGCAGCTTCCTTTTGTTCTTCAATCTGCCGAGGTGGTTAAAAATACCGTCGATATTCTTCAACCTTTAATGGAAAAGGTTGAACCTTCGCCCGACAAGAGAGTTATATTGGCTACCGTAGCCGGCGATGTTCATGATATCGGAAAAAATCTGGTCAATATTATGCTCAGTAATAATGGTTATAATGTTTATGATCTTGGGATTAAAATAGATATCGAGGACATGATTAAGGCTGCTAAAGATCATAACTCAAAAATTATAGGTATGAGCGGCCTGCTTGTCAGGTCGACCGAAATAATGAAAGAAAATTTAGAAGAGCTTAACCGCAGAAATTTCTTTCCGACCGTCATACTTGGAGGAGCTGCTTTAACAAAAGATTTTGTCGAAAAAGAGCTTCAGCCAATTTACAATGGCAGGGTTTATTATGCCCGGGATACTGTTGATGCAGTTTCAATACTTGAAAAAAATCTAAGCAAAAATGAAAAAGAAGCTCAAGAAAGTATAATTTCCAAAAATACCGGCAAATCTGTAAAGAAAAAAGATAATATCAACCCTGATGAGGAGCTGGTGGGTAGAGCAAATCGACATCAGTTCGTTGCAAATCAAAATATTATAAAACCGCCGTTTTATGGCAGGCATTTATTGGAAATTTCTTCAAAAGACCTTTTTGCTCTACTTTCTCATAAGGTTTTATTCGAAGCCAGATGGGGCTTTAAAAAAGGTAGTTTGACAGAGACTGAGTATAAAAAAATTATTGAAGAAAAGGCTCGCCCGGCATTAAACAAGTTTATTAAAGAAGATCAAGAAGAAATTCTTTTTAAGGCTCAGGCTGTTTATGGGTATTTTCGTTGTAAGGCCAGAGGTAACAAGATAAAAATATTTGATGATGCAGAAATAACTATTGGTGAGTTTGAATTTCCCAGGCAAAAAAAGAAACCAGGGCTTTGTCTGGCTGATTTTATCAGCGAAGAAAAAAACGATCTGATCGCCTTGTGGGCTGTAACTCTCGGAAAAAACATCATCGAAGAAGGGCGAAAAAGATTCGCAGATGATAAATTCTGCGATTATCACCTTTTGCACGGGCTTGGTTCAGAGCTCGCTGATTGCGCCGCCGTTTATGTGCACAGGCAAATTCATAGAGAGCTTTTCCCCGGCCAAACCTTGACCAAAGGGCAATTGCAGGGTTGCAGATATTCATTTGGTTATCCTGCTTGTCCAGACCTAAGCTCACAAAAAGATCTTTTGCGAATTCTAGATGCCAGAAAAATTGGAATTGAGCTGAGCGAAAGCTTTCAAATGGTTCCAGAGCTTTCAGTTTCCGGTTTCATTTTGCTCAATCCATTTGCCAGATATTTTGTCCCTTGAAAAACAGGAATAACTAAGTTGAATTACAGGTTACAAATTAATTTTACGGTTCAAAGAAGGCTTTTCGGGCATGGTTTTTTCCTCAGGCGATTGAGTATTAAAGATGCTGAGGAGTATGGCGGATTATTGAAGAAAAATCGAGAATTTTTAATTCGGTGGTCGCCTTTTTATAGTGCAAATTTCAATAAGCATAGCGTAGTGCAATGGATAAAACAGGAACACAAGGCTTTCCGTGCAGGAGAGAGAATCGATCTGGGTATATTTTGTGAGAATAGCAAACAGTTGCTCGGAAGAATTGCCTTGCACAGTATTTGTTTCGGAGTGCAAAGGTCCGCAGGTCTGTCTTACTGGATAAATGAAAACAACAAAAACAAAGGCTATACAACCAGGGCTTTGGCGACAATCGTATCCTTCGCCTTTGAAGAATTAAGACTTCATCGCATCTGGGCAAGAATTACTCCAGACAACCTTTCTTCGAGAAGAGTTTGTGAAAAGTTAGGTTTCAGAACTGAAGGGCGTTTGCTCGAAACCATGTTCCTGCACCATAAATGGCAGGATACATTCGAAGTGGCTCTACTGGAAAAGGAATATGATTCCCTGGCCGAGGAATGGATAGCAAAAGGGTACCTTGGCAACTCCTGATTTTTTTACCAGGCACTCAGGCTATCGGTCGTCACGCCAGGGGGGTAAAAATAGATAGTCTGGGATTGGATATCTACTCCCCAGTCCCTGCCGGTTTTAAAAGAAATAAGGTCTAGAAGTTCATCGAGGGTAATGTCCTGTTCATCTAAAGTGATATTGAATTTCAGTTCTTCGGTAAGTCCTTTGATTTGAAAATTTTCCTGGGCTTCTTTGTTGTAAACATCTACTGCATGAGCAAGAAGTGTGTTCCCGTTATAGTCATCGCATTGCCAGGTTTTCATAACCATGAATATTGCAGAGGCGGTATCTTTGGGAAAAACGGGGAGTTCACTTGCGGCGGGCTCGTTCTGGTAATTGTTTTCGCTGGGTAGATTCTCAGTTGGTTCCAGGCTGTCGGGTTCTATAACAATTTCATCTGGAGCTTCAGGAAAATCGTTCTGATTTTGCTCCGGTTGTTCAACAGGCTCTATTGTAATTAATGGGGTTTCATCAGTTGATGAAGTGTCATTTTCTTGTTTGGTTGAATCTGAAGTGTTTTTATTTCCAGAGTGAGATGGCCTGTTTTTAATATTAGATGGCAGTGGGATAAGCGTAGAGGAATCGGAGTCACTTTTGTTTGAGGAGTTTTTCTGTCCGGTTTTATTGCCATCATCTTTTGATGATGACTTTTCGTTATCCTTGTAGTCGGGCATGGGTATGATGAGTCCGTTGTCTGCGGCTAGAATGAAATCAGGCATGAATAAGCAGGCTGAAAACAATATGGCCAATAGTACATAATTTGTGGCAGTTTTCATAAAAGTTCTCCAGAATTTTGACTATATTATTATTTTAACCTATTTGAAGGATTCTGGCAAAAAAACGCTTTCCCGCCAGCAATTCTAGGTATGCGACTACCAGTTGGTTTTCGAAAAGAATATTCCTCACACCAAGTCTCAAAGCCACAAAGAAAATAACCACAGAGCGCACAGAGAACACAGAGAATCTTTTTCAGCCATTGTTTCTTTCTTCAGCAAGCCTTCCGAAAAGCACTCGTGTTTTTCGGAAGGCTTGCTGAAGAAGGAAAAGCCGGGCGGTGAAACCGCCGGCTATTTGTTCACAGGACAAATCCTGGCTGAAAAAGATTAAAAAATCAACTCTGAGCCCTCGGTGGTCTCAGTGGTTTAAATTCTATATTTGACAGAAAGAAATAAAACCAGAACTTTTG
>JBNJGH010000116.1:0-10096 GCA_051747585.1 Candidatus Rifleibacteriota bacterium | reverse complement strand
GCTGACATTCATAGACCCGGTGAGTATAAGTTGTGGTCTTCTCTTTGATGGCATTGCAACTTTGAGTATTTGCTGCTCATTTTGTGAAAAATAGGTGCTTCCTCTGTTGGCAGCAATTAAGGCCTCTTTGTTTAAATCTGAGTGCTTGAGATTCCGGGCTATTTTTATTATGCCACCATTTGTGTTTTTATAAATATTGAAACCAAATCCCGGATGGAATTTTCTTATGTTTTTAATTGCCTGCAGACAGAAAACTTCGTCCAAATCAGTTTCTACCCAGATAATGCATAGTCCGGTTACCGGGTTGGAAGAATTGGGAAAATAGTCTATGTATCTGACAATTGAAGACTCATCCAGAGACAGTTTGGTAGTATTGCCGATAATTCGATTGGAGAAAGCATGATAGACAGGCAACTTTACTTCTGTCTCATATGCGCTTTTCAGGGCAATATCCGCATCGGAAATTTTCGCGCTTGCCGGATCATCCTGTATGGAAGGAATCCCTTTATTCAGGCGCATTGCTTCTATTAAGCCAACCCGACTGAACTGAGCAACGCCTTCAAGCATAATTTCATGCTTTTTGGAGTTGTAAGTGCTTAGCATTTCGCCATAAGGATTTACGAAAAATATAGTAGCCCACGGCAACGGAGGATCGAGGCTTTCGAGATATTCAGCAACCATTTCGGTTAATGGTTTTTTGTTGTGGAACTTTTTGAACTGCTTATTTTGCAGCCATTTTACATCGCGTAGCTTGTGTAGTTTTTTGCGATATTTCAGGTAAACCTTGTCTACGTTATCATCAAAGGATGCAATAGCATTTGAAAGCTCGCTGCGGGCTTCTCGTTCCAGGGTTGTCCGTTCTTCCTGCAGGTGCATTTGGCTGGAAATGAAAAACAATGCAAAAGGAATTGAAGTCAACGCGAAAAATAGAAGGGTAAATCGGATTTTAAGGTTGATTGCAGGGAGTTTTATCTGTTGTAGATAAGCGGCAAACAATAGAAATAAGCAGAAAAGAAAAACAATATTCAAAAGTTTTAAAATCGAGCCGAATTGCTTCTTATTGCGATGATCGCGCAGAATTACAAAAGCAAGGTGGCTGGAGAATGGAATTACCTTGGTGTAAAGCCTCCAGTTTTTGTTGATTTCAGATCCCCAGGGCAGGGGTTCTCGTTCAAGTTTTACTAAGTTTGCTGGTTTTTGCCAGGTTTGGAAAAAAGTAAAAAATTCATCTTTGTTTTTCATTGCAGCCGGATAAAAAGACTTTTTTTCTGAGTCAAAAATTCTAATATAACCGGCAAAGGATTTGGTCTGATCGTCGGAATCTTTTATTGAAGCAGAATTTTCAAACTCTCTGGTTCGAGTTTTCATGGCATAAAGATTGAGGTTTTCAGACCAGGGTACCAGCACAAAAAAACCGCCGCTTATTTCTTCTTCGCTTTTTATAGTGTCCCAGATCAGTATATGAGGTTGTTTGTCATAAATAACTCTTGAAGGCATACCGTTGCGCAAGGCCAGAAATTTAACTTTCATACCCGGGCCAAAAAAGTAATCGAGCACTTTGTTATCAGCCTTGCCGGTTTTATTGTTGGCAAGAATGTTGAAGGCCTTGGCCATACCACGGCGACTAATGGAAGTGGGCATGGGAGCTTCAATTGTTCTGAATTTGTCGCCCTTACGTTTAAATGCCCATAGATCGTTATCGGGAAAATGCTTAGGAACCAGAGATTTAACCTTGAATGGTGCCGGGGGGGCAGGATGTGTTTGATGCGAAAAATGCTTTTCTAAGCTCAGTTTGATTCGTTTGGCGAGTCTGGATAAATGAAAATCGAACTTTGCACCTTTTGCCAGAGCCCCAAGTATTTGCCTGGCGTCATTAGACTGTTCCTGTTCGCTTTTTTGTAAATCTCTGCTGCTTATAAATTCAAAGCCAATGTTTAAAATTAACAGGGTGATCAGGCATAGGCCTGAAATCAGCAAATATGGCAGCAATTTTTTTCTTTGATTCATACTTTGACTTTCAGTTGCCAGGGCATTATGGGGCAAAAACTCCAATTTTGATTATAACAAATGCTAGATTCAAAATTGTAAAAAATTTTAAATTGTTGCTGCTGGTTTGTAAGCTCAGGTATTCAGGATGTAATCATTGAATTGTTTTTCGAAATGCTTCCGGTTGTGCAGAAATATTCTTCCCCACCAGAAAAGATAAGATAGAGAATATAACAAAACAAAACAAAACCAGAAAATAGTGAATTGTTTGAAGAAATCAGGGTTGAAAACCAGTTTGTGAAAGAAAGTAAGTTCTATTAAGGCAAAATGAAGAACTCTGAAATGTATTGATTCGCGTAGATTTTTTAAAAAATACAGGTATGAAGCGTTTTCTTTTTCTGTTGATACAAGAGCATATGAACAGAGAAAAACCAGCAGCGTATTAAACAAATGTTGAGTTGACCCACCAAGACTGCTGGATAATGCTCTTGAATTAAAGCTTACCAGCAGTGGAATAGTTCCTGTGCTGAAACCTGCATAAAGACTATAGAGCAATAGCGGAAATACCAGAAACCACAAAACGGCTTCAATTACTTTGGAAGTTCGCCACTTTTGTACTCTTGACTGACCACATATCAGACCATAAACAAAGCTTTTTATTAAATTTTTCAAACCAGGGTGGATATCGGGCCGGTATTTGCTGTCAAAGAATGATTCAACTTTCAGGTTGCTGGTGTCGAAGTTTAAGTCGGAATTTGCTTCTTCGCCGGCAAGCCTGTGTAAGTGTCTGATAAAGATATCTTTGCCGCAAATTCCGGTAAGATCAAAAAAATCTCGTTCTTTTTTGTCAGCTAAATCAGGGTCGGCATTGTGACGAATCAACAGCTCAGCACAAGCAAGCTTTTTGTGAATAGCGCTCAAGTGTAATGGGGTGCAACTTTCGAAATTTTTGGCATTAACTTCTGCTTTACCAGTTAGCAGAACCTTTGACGTGGCTATGAAGCCAGAACTTGCAGCTATATGTAGAGGAGTGTTGCCGCATGCGTTGGAAAAATTTGCTGTAGCTCCGGCAGCAAGAAGCCTGGCGGATATATTGCTATTGTTGTGTCTAGCGGCTATGTGTAGAGGAGTTTCTCTTGCTTGTGAGGTTATGTTGAGCTTCATTCCAGATTCGATAAAAAGAATGACTGCTGCTTTATTGTTGGTGCGGCATGCAACATGTAAAGGGGTCCAGCCGTGTGAATCTTGAATGTCTGCTCTGGCACCCTTTTTAAGTAATTCGAAGATTGTTGCTGCATTGCTGCTTCTGGCGGCATGGTGCAGCAGTGTTCTTCTTTGGTGGTCGTGGTCATAGACCAGGCTGGGTTCGAGGTTAAGGTAGTGACCCAGCAAAATCGGGTCGGAAATTCTGATTGCATTTAACATTTTTTCCCACATGATTTCTCTCCTGGGTGAGATTTCTGAGAACAGAGGGCTTATAATCTTTTTTCTTATTTCTGTTGTCTTCAAACTCCTGAGTATGAATATGGGAAATGCAATAAAACTCCTAAAAAAGCTGGGGGCTTTTTTAGAAGTGATTTTTCTTGATTTAACCAGAGCTGAGCTTTGTTTTACGTATCCTGCTTCGGTCTGTTATTCTCTCGAACTTTTTTTTTACTTCCTTTACTCTTAGTATAAGAAAAAAAATCTAATGCCGTAACTCCATTAAAGCAGGCTTAAATAAAGGGTAAGGACGTTTGTAATCGTCCAAATCCTTATAAATAGTGCCCAAATTTTTTTTCGCCAGGCGAAAATTTTTAATATATGACATTCTAATGCAATTCCGGTTCTAAATTGGTAGATGCCCCGGGGTCTCCCAGAGATTGAATCAGCCTTAGTTGCAGATTGTCGGGTAGTTCCGGCCTGCGAAGAACCTTATTCATTATGCTTATCGCTTCTGCAAAAAGTTTCGGGTATTCCCCCGATTCTAAAATAACCAGGGCTCGATATGCTTGTGAAATTACATCTTTTCGATTTTCCGTTTCTTCGACTATTAAATCATAATCTTTATTTTGCATCATTTTTTCGTATCGGCCGGCAAGCTGAGCCGGATTTTCCTCGGCTGTAAAAGGCTTATATTTTTTCATTCGTTCCTTTTTTTGAGCTTGTTTTTGTTGCTCCAATCGACTCTGTTTCTGGGCCGGTCTCGGAAAATATTTGTCTAACAAGATGGTAACTCTGCCTGTATGTATTTCTATTAGAACCAGTATTAACAAAAACATTAACCAGTAAGCTTTGATGTGGTAGCTGGTAAACTTCATTTTTTCCTTCTAACTTAAATAGATTTCTTGAAGTCTTTTGTCTGAAAGGTATTCGATTAAGTTGTCATCCTCTAAATTAAAAACCGGTAACGCGAACTGAGTTTGATAATCTATGCCCGGAATATCTGCAATTAATTCTACTTTCCATTCGTAGGTTGGTTCTTTGTCAGGTTTATCGGGTTGGGCACCTTTGGGAATTGCAAACTCAAGTGAAACGACAGAGCGATTTGAGGCTGTTTTAGTTTTGGCGGCTGCTGTAGTCTTCTCTTTTTTATAGATAATTTCATTCATTTCCCGGTATTTGCCTGCACGTCTTATGGTGTAAGTTTTTTCACAGAACAGCTTTAAATTAATGCTGGCAATGGTTTTTATGTTTTCAGGTAATATAACCACTGCTTTGAAAGTTTTTCCCGGAACAATGGGTGTCTGCTGCAAAATCATAGTGGCTGAGCTGAATTTTAAATATTGAAGAGTTTTGTAAACAGCAGGCAAAACACATAAAAATAGAAGTATCGCGCCCGATGCTTTTAATTCGGTCTCTGTAACCAGTTTGTCGAAGCCGGCAAGCATTATACTTACAAAAATCATCAGGAAGATGATTCCCCCCATATACCAGAAATCAAGAAGTTCTCCGGGGCGATTCAGGCTGGGGTTTTTGAATCCATCCCACCGTATATCGTGTTTCCAGGGGCGGTTGGGAAATCGATCTTTAAGATCTTGAGCTCTTCGCAAAGGCTTTAAATGTTTTATTAGCTTTATAACAGAAATGAACCCGGCGATTATTGCAATCAGACCGATGACAAGCAGCGATGTTCCTTTGCTTGATTCGGGCTCGCTGTTAAAAAAATAATAACTCTTGTAAAGAGTGCCTGAGGCGACAAATATACTGATAACAATTATAAAGATACAATTCAAAACTCTATGAAATTGGTTGTTGAAGCTATGTGGCATTGCTCACTTCCTAAAGCATGTTCCTGTAAACATACCATAAATTTACACAAGAGAACCTATGTCACACCAATTCCTCAGGGCACGAAGTTCCCCCGGAAATAACAGGAAAAATAAAAAAGGGTTGAAATTTGTCAGGGTAGCCGCCAAGCTCTGTCCTGGCTGTAATTTCAATACGTCGTCGGAATGCCACTAAGTTAAGAAGTAAAAATCTGCGAATCGTGCTCGTGATCGTAATCCTAATCGTAATCGATTTAAATGTTGATTATTCGATTACGATCTCGCTGAATACGAGCACCGCTTTGCTGAGCACGAATAAATTATTGTGCTTTACTTAGTTCGGATTCCCGGGATAATAAACAATCATGTTATCGGCATATTTTAGTTCTTCACTGTTGGAGGTGCTGTAATAGTCATCGTCAGGAATGTCATAGGCCAGTTCGCATCTCCAGCCGGGTTTTAATTGTTTGAGCTCACCGGCATACATAGATCCTTTATCACTTACGAGAATGAGGGTGTATTTGCTGACTTTAAAAGTAAAATCTGTCTGATTTTTATCGGAAATAGTTATAAGCCCCTGATCGTTTTTACCCAGACTTTCGTCTTCGAAAACAATTGAACTGATCCTGCCTTTAAGCAAAGTTCTTTCCACTTTTTCTGCGTCAGTAGCTGTAGTTTTATTTTCGGGAATTATAACCGGCACAATGTTGTACCCATCCCCCAGGCATTGCATGCATTTTTCTTTTCCGGTGCCGTGGCAGTTGTAACAAATTTGACTGACAGGGGTGTCATCAGGACCATTAACTACAACATGCCCCGAACCATTACAACGCTTGCAGGTAACATACCCGCTGCCAAAACAGTGTCTACAACGTTCCTGTTTTGTTCCAACTTTGAAAGCATTTTGAGATTCACTGGAATATTTTCCTGACAACCCGGCCTGTTTAACAGCCCAAACATAACTATGGCCCACATCCAGGTATCCTTCGTCCATTACGCATTCATGTTTATCAAGAATAACTCTTTCCCAGATTGTTTTCTGGTCCGATTTGTCATAAAGACTGATTGCGGTTAAGTTCTCGCTGCCATTCCATGAAAAACGTGCATAGTTCCCGCCCCATACTTTTAAGTTGTCGGGAGCATTTGGGGTTATAGCAGGCGCATCTGTTTTTTCAGCTTTTAAAGTGATTTGTACATTTCCTTTGGCAAACCATAAAGTTGCTTTGGGTAGTCTGACTTTGATGTAATAATATGTTTTGGTGAGTTCTTCTCTTTCGATTACCAGCTTTCCGTCAAGTTTTAAGCTTCGGGCAATGAAATATTTGCCTTCAGCTGCAAGTTCCTCAGATAAATCGATTTTATGTTCGAAGCTTTTGGCAGAGTTGCCAAAACCAAGGCTGTGTTCAAAAGTTTTGTTTATTTCTTCGGCAGCTGCTTGACCAGTTGCAAAAAGGGCAATAACAAGAACGAAAAGAAAAAATTTACATCGTCGAAAAATCATAGTTCACCTCTTATTCTATCTCTAAAATATAATATCGACAAAATAGGGGCTAAAACAAGAAACAATTATTTTGCCTTCAAGAGGGTTATGTTTTACGCATTCTCATTCAAACAGGTTGCACCAAATATATTAGCTGATGCCCAAAGGACGATCTATGGCTGAAAAAGAATCTCTGTGATTCCTTGAGATCTGGTGTGAGGTAAATTCTTTTCTGAAACAATTTTATAGTCGCTGACCGAGAATTGCTGACCGACAATTGAAAACTTTGTCTCAGCTCTGGAAATTAGTTAAGCTTTCAGCTAGTATTGTTTAATAACCCGTATAAGAGAAAGTCTAAAAAAATGAGAAAAGAGAAAATTGGCTTAAAGTTCCTTGAAACGAAGAAGCATTTGTTAATTGCTTTTTACATGGCTTTGTTGATAATTATTGGTTTGTTCTGGTCCGATGGTTCGTCTTTTTTTGAAGGCTATAAACGCATATTATTTGCACCCGGTTTGCTTGTCACCGATTTCTTTGCTATAGGCGGCGTAAGTGCTTCTTTAATAAATGCTGGCATTATGGGGTTATTGACTCTTGGAATCATATATTACACCGGAACTTCTTTGTCGGGGCCGACCCTTGCAATTATTTTTACCGTTGCAGGTTTTTCAATGTTTGGTAAAACTCCGGTCAATGTCTGGCCTGTTCCAGTAGGAGTAGCCTTAAGTGCCTGGTTGCGACGAGAGAATTTTCGCTCTTTTTTGTTGGCTGCTCTTTTTGGAACCGCACTCGGACCGGTAGTCAGCCATATTTCTTTTGGTATCGGGCTGGGTTACCTGGTCGGCATTGTGGCCGGTATTGCTTGTGGCATGGTATTGCCCGGCCTGGCTTCTCATGTGTTGCACAATCACCAGGGTTTTTGTTTGTATAACATTGGCTTTACCTGCGGCATTATAGGCATGTTTGCCACGGCAATTCTAAAAATGTTTGGTTACGAAACCGAATTGGCAATCGCCTGGCATCAGGAATCGCAGCAGGAACTGGTCATAGTTTTTTCCTTATACTTCGGTTCGATGCTCTTACTGGGCTTTAAAGGGATAAAATATGTTCCGGGTATTTTTAAGCAAATTGGTAGTCTGGTAACCGATTTCGTTTACCGTGACGGCATGGATGCAACTCTTTTTAACATGGGGCTTGTAGGCTTGCTCGGCATGGCATACATTTCTTTTGTAGGCGGTTCATTTAACGGGCCCACTCTTGGCGCAGTTATGACAATGGTGGGCTTTGCCGCATTCGGAAAACACCCGCGAAATATCTGGCCCCTGATGGCCGGAGTTTTTCTGGCAGCAATAATTAGTTCACGCTCACCCGCAGAACCGGCTGTTTTGCTCGGGGCCTTGTTTGGTACCGCTCTGGCTCCTATAGCCGGTGGCTTTGGTATTATAGCAGGGCTTCTGGCCGGCTTCGTTCATCTTGCCGTTGTTTTGCATGTCGGCACCTTTCACGGAGGCATGAACCTTTACAATAACGGGTTTGCGGGTGGACTGGTTGCTACTTTGTTTCTTTGCACTATCAGATGGCTACACTTACACAGAAAAAGCGAATAGTTTCAATTCTTTCACAGCGGAGGCAGCAAAATGTATTCATATAGAAACCATATTCGAGGTATAATTGACGAATTGATAGATAATTCAATCAAGGCGGGTTCAACAAAAATCCAGTCCAGCGTTGAAGTTTGCGATGAATTTGTAACAATTATTGTTAAAGATAATGGCAAAGGAATTGCCCCCGACAAACTTGAAGAACTTGAAGACCAACTTGTTCAGCCGCGTCGAGTAGAACTTGAAGAATATTATGGCTCTCTGGCCGGCGAAAGCTCTATGGGGCGCGGATTGGCGTTGATTGGCATGATGACCGATGAGGCAAGCATAAAAACCAAAGTGGGGGAAGGAACCGAAATAAAGGTTGCTTTGCGTCTCAATCCTTCGCGCTAATTCATTATAAGTATTTAAAATGTTGGTCACCAGGCAGTTTTCTCATGGTTCCCTTTTATGTGTCCGTTCATTGCCAGATAAAATTTTTGTCCAGACCAGATAAGGTATCGAATCGAGGTGCGTTTGAAGTTGGAATTTAAAAATCTTCCCTGTAAACATTGCAAGCTTGTTATTCCGGTTAAGGCTGAGTTTTGTCAGTATTGCGGCAGAAAGAGTTATCATAGCAAGGGAAAACTTGAGAAATTGATTGGCTGGCTTAAGGATATTATTGGCAGAGAAGAGGAATGTGATAGAAATCTTTTTGCCCTCGAAAACAAACTTGAAAATAGAATCAATGAGGGTGTCGCCACTATCGATAAACTTAGAAAACAGATCAAAGCTATCTTGAAGTCATTGGGGCTCGAAGAAAGGCTGCGGTTTTTCAGAATGGCTTTCTTAAAATTTGGGGGCGGCAGTTTAAAAACTCTGATCAGTGAATCAGGTCGAGAGACAGAAATCGGCACCGAAGTTTTCAAAAAAATGACCGATTTTGACGCACTTGTTGATAGTAAAGATCTACAGAATTCTATTAAGAAGCTCCTTGAAATGATATTGATGTTAAAAACGGGCTTGAACAAATCTCAGGATTTTAATATTTTCGTTCCCCGCTCTCATTATGAAGACCTTCTGGATGAAATGCAGCATTTTCTGGAGGAATTGCGGGAAAATTCTTCAAGTCTTTCAAACTCTTCTCAGGCTATGAAAACAATTGCTCAGGCAATTTCCATGCTTCAGAAAAAGATGCTGGAATATCGTTTTATAAAGTATGGGGTTCAAATTGAAATATGGATTGCAGAAGCTAACAGGGCTTTTTATCAGGTTTTATTAGATGATTCGGGGAACAAAGATTTGATTTCACAGCTCGACAGTTTAAAATCTGCGGGAAAGAGGTTTATTTTCAAAATCAAAGAGGACTTTCCCGGACAAGAAGATAAAAAATCAGCAGATTTGTTAACCAGAGTCGAGGATCAGTTAGCCAGACTCGAAGAAGGTAGAATAGCTTGCATAACTGGTCAGGCACTGGATGTAATTGAAAAAAATAAATTAATCAATGACTTTACTCCAGAAGAAAATCTCGAAAGCCTCGAGACCAAAGTGCTTCCGCCGGCAATTCTATTGCATCAAACCTTTGACAAGGCAAAAGAAGAAGAAATCCGCCTCCTTTCACAGCAGAAGATCAAAGAATAATAATCGTTTTTAATAAAAGCCCAAGTGCCGACCGCGTTTTGGCCTGTTTGAGTCGCCTGATTTCGAGTAGTTGAGCAGGGTTAAAATCACCTTATCCGTAGCTGTCTTGGTTAAAGTGAGTAATTAAAATAAATAATTTGAAAGCAAATAAGTTCTTTTTT
>JBNJGH010000115.1:0-10105 GCA_051747585.1 Candidatus Rifleibacteriota bacterium | reverse complement strand
TTCTTTTGATTTCGCATACCACATTGCGAATACCATAATCATCACCGGCTCTTTTGTCGCCAAAAGTAACGTAATCAAATGAAGCGGTCAGGTAATCAACCAGAGTCATCGGATTGGTAACAGGTTTGTCACCTGACATCATCGGCAAATTCTGGGTCAATTTCAGTTCATAAGGAAGTGAGCTCCTTGAGTCTTGTTTAGCTGTTGCGTTGATTGTAAACACATTTTTGTATTCAACATAGTCGTTTATGTCAACGCCTGCATCTTTTGCTTCCTGATAGAGAGCCTGCAGAGGCCAGCTGATATTATGAACCGGGTCATCGTTTTTATAAGTCCAGCCTGGCTGACCATCAAGAGCTTTCGGACCCCAGTTTATAAGCTGTGGGTTTGGACAGCCGGAGAATTTTGGGTGCCCGCCTTTAGTTTTTCCGCCAGTGCCTTTATAGACTACATATTGGTTGAGACTGATTGAAAGGAGGTCAGGATCATTACCAACTGTTGGCACAGTGTAGTAGGCTTTTTCCCAGTTGCCAGGTTCCATAACTATATTGGCTTCATCTTTGATCTTTTGATCATAATTGCCTATGCCGATGAAAGTTCCGCAGGATGTCGCTCTGGTAATAATTTTTGATCTATTGAAAGTAAAGGTTTCTGTACCACTCTTTGTTACTTTTTTGTCTTTCATTGCATAGGAGCTGCCCCCACCATAGAACATGCCAATGCCGTAGCTGGGCTCTTTGGCTTCTGCGGGGTCTACTTTTTCGGGCGGAGACATTTTTGCGACAAGCTCATTGTTTATGCGCTGCAATATCGGATCAAGCACCTGTTGAAGAGCTTCGAGGTCGTCTTCTCGGCCTTCGGTAGTGATTTTGATACATTTGTTTTCTACCAGATCTTCGGTGATAGTCTGCTTGTTAGTGGTTTTGGTTCCACCGGCAAATAGAAGAGCGTTCCAATAATGCTTTTTCTTGGTGTTTTCGCTGAAATGCTCAAAAGTTTGGTCCCAGTTAACTTCTACAGTGAGATTAGCCGGTGGCAAAACACCTTCAAAATGCATTTCATAGTAAACACCCAGGCCGCCCTGGCCTTTCTGAGTGAGAGATTTCATTGCATCGGCGCCGAGGCTTGTCAGGTTAATTTGAAAAGGAACAGCCTGAGTAGAGAAAATCGGAGCGATTGCGGGTTGCTGAATACCACTTGAAAGCCATTTTCCGCTGGGTTCATAAATAGAAACTGAAGCGGAAGAAACTGGCAAAGGAAGCAGGCGCAGGTCTTTAAGAGTAGTTTTTTCTTTGTCTTCTTTATCTTTTTCTTTTTCGTTGATTTTGTCTAAGATCAGCTGTTTGGCTTCTGAAGCAGTGTCTGGCTGAAGGTCCATCTTTAGAGAAAACTGCAGCATTCCTTCTTCATAGATGTCACGGGATTCGGCATCTTTGGTTTGCAGGGTCATGAGCTGGAAAACCGGTCGTGCCATTTTTTTTCCATCCAACTTAGTTATGGTTTCAGCCAGCCTTGGTCGGTTTGGAACGTAATACCATACCAGGGGTCTTTTTGAATCTTGAATAACAGTTATCATTGTTTCATTTGTATTTTTGCCAACTTTTTCGGTTACCTGGAGGGTGTCCCATTTCATTGGGTCAAGGCTTGGCAGCGCAAAAACATTGCTGCAGGTAAAAATCAAAGCAAAAAATACGGTTAAGCTTTTAAGTAAAAAAATTCTCTTTCTCACATATGTCTCCTTAGAATTAACTTGAGCGGGCTGCAAAGAGGGCAGCCCGCTTATTACCTTATTGAACGGGGTTGGATATCAAGACGTCTTCGGGAAGCTTGTCGATTTCTTTTTCTTTTTCCCAGTCGTAATCGAAGAGCATAAAATAAAGGCTGGGCTCTACAGCTCTAAGAGGCTTGTTGGCGTGTATCCAGTTGCCTAACATGCCTTTGCTGCCGGCAAATTTCAGGCTGGTCATTACCTGCTTATCCTGCGGAATCAGGAAAGTCTGCATCATGTTGTTCTGGTCAAGGTTTATTCGCCAGCGGTTATCGCCTGAGTTAACCATTCCCACAGCTTTATAAACTTCGTTCTCTGAAGTGCCGAAAGTCAGGCAGCAGCCATCAATGGTAAGTTGATCGACCAGGTTCATTGGCGATGGTATCGGCAAATCACCGTCGAACATGTTCATATAAGCAGTAGTTTTGAATGAATTGCCTTTGGCCGGGCTAATGGTTGTATCTACTTTGAAGCGATAGTTTCTGGTATCAAAACCTTCGGTTTCATACAGGGCTTTAAGAGGATAAAGGAATCTGGTTACTTCTTTATTGTTTTTGTCTGTCCAGATTGCTTTGCCGTTTTTATTGAAGTAGCCGGTTTTTATTTCATAGCCGGAAATCTGCTTCCAGTAAGAGCCGTCTTTGTGCTGGGGAGTAATTGAAATGTTTACTTCTCTTAGACCAAGGGCATCAGGGTTGCCGACTGAAGGCAGCACGAAATATGCGCTTTCCCAGTTGCCTTTGGGCATTGTGGTAATGCATTCATCCTGAACTTCTTTGGGATAATTGCCAATGCCCAGAAGTCCGCCAAAGGAAGTAGTTCTTTCTACTATTGCCTGGCGATTGAATTTATAGGTAAATTTACCTTTTTTAACAATCTTTACGTCTTTAAGAGCAAAATCAAGTTTGGCTTTGGCGCAGAAGAATCTTTTGGTAGCCTTGAGAATAGATTCAGTTACGCCTTGAACCGCAGCAGCTATTGGAGGTTTTTTCTGCTCTTCTTTGAGCTTTTCTGCTTCGGCAGGCGGAATGGATTTTGGCGGATGAATTTGTTCGAAGAGCTCTTTGGTAATCATATCAAGAATAGGTTTCATTAAATTATCTAGGTCTTCTGAGGTGACTGTTTCGTTGGTAAGAGAATCAATTTTGATTAAACCTTCGCTCTCGAATTTTTCGCGCAGGGTTGAAATATCCATGCCAAGCGATCCGCCGATTGCGTTCTTGGCAACGGTTGCCGTCAGTTCGGTGTCGGTGCTGAAGTGTTCGTAGCAGGCATCCCAGTCGACTTCAACTTCGAAACCCGCTTTTGGGGTCATGCCCTGAAAAGTATAAGTAATAAGAACCGGAAGGCCGCCGTTTTTGGTGGAAAGTTCTTCCATCATGTCGCTGCCAAGCTTACTAAGCTTGAGCATGAAGGGATAGTGCTGTGTGCCGAAAATCGGCGCAATACCACCTTTGGGTTTTTCCTGGTCAAGCATGTCGCCGCCCAGGTCATAAACGGTGATTTGCGCTTCTTTGATAGGCATTGGTGAAAGCTTGTATTGCAAAGTATAATCTTCAGAAACAAATTTGCTGGTAATTTTCTGCAGTATTTTATCTCTTACTTCCTGAGAGACTCCCATGACCATAGACATCTGGAGAATTCCGCCCTGTATCAGCTCATTGTTTTTATCTTCTGTCTGGTAGCTCATGAGCTGAAATATCGGCTTTGCCTTGCCGTTTCTCGTTGTGTAGGCCACAATTGGACGATTGGGAACGTAATAAAAATGATTCCTTATACGTCCGTCTCTGATAATGGTGAAGTTTTCTTTTTCGCCATTTTCGGTTTCAATGGTTACAACATAGTGATCTGATGATGCCAGACTGGGAGCCTGGGCAAAAGATGAAACCGAAGCAAAAAGGCAAAATAAGACCATTGCCGATAAAAGGAATGATTTACGGGAAATTCTCATAGAAAGTTTTCCTCCGAAATTTATTTAAGACCTGCAATTTTTAAAGGTCTGTTTTTAATTTTTAGCTGGGGGTTGTTGTTGACAACAGTTTTAAAGTCTCAATGCCTCCGAAATGTCTTTTTATTTTAAAGGTACAATATCACTAAATTTTGCAAACATCAATTTAAAATTCAAGCGGTTTCGACCAACGACTATCAGCTTGCTACCTAAAAGAATGTAACTTAAACAAGCTGTAAGGACATTTATCGCAAAGACATTTACCACAGAGCCCTCAGAGTTACACAGAGAAATCTTTAACAGCCGTGGATTGTCCTTCAGACAATCAGCCGGCGGTTTCACCGTCCGGCTTTCCCAGCATCATAAAATGCCTGTAAAAACACTGGTGCTTTTACAGGCATTTTATGATGCTGGGAACAAGGGCTGTTAAAGATTTAAAAATCGCCTCGGTGTCCTCGGTGATCTCGGTGGTTAAATTTAGTAAATTTATTTCAGGCACCTGAAGGGGTTTAATCGTCGAAGCTGTTGTGCATGCTTCGGTCAAGCACCTGATTCAGGTTTCCGTAAATGCTGCGAATATCACCGGGAAGATCTATGCCTGTACATCTTCTTCTGGTTTCACCATTTAGATGCTCAATTAAAACCATTTTGATTTCTTTAATCGGAATTAGAAGTTTATGAGTTATCTGATGAATAAAAATAACTCCAGAAACAAACGCGATCAGTGCCATGAAGACTATGGCCCATGCCCCGCCGCCTCCCAGTTGCTTTGCTTTGGAATCGGCTTCAGACATAGCGGAATAGTTTATGTTGCTTAGCTTGCGCAGCTTTTCGACTGTGATTCTGGTCGCGTCTTGCTCGCCGCTCAGAGCTTTTACATAGTGTTTTTCAATGTCTTCTATTATTTGGGCTTCGTTTTTTTCGCTGATATTATTTTTTGCATTTATTAAAGCGGCTTTAAACTTCTGCGATATTTCATTTTTGTCTTTTGATATCTTTGCCAAAGCGAGCTGGGCCAGCATGGTTTCGCATGTTCTCAAAGAGATAGCGTTTTTTTGGAGAATGTTTTCTATAGCGGGAGCCATGCGGGTAAAAATTCCGATTGCGCCGAAGGCCATAAGAAGATTTATTATGACAATTAACCAGGCTCCGAGATTTATTGAACGAGCTAAACTCATTTTAATTCCCTTCCATAAGTTGTTTAATCGATTCTTCTTTTGAAACAAGCACCATGCTGTCGCCTTCTTTTAAGGGATTGTTTGGATCTGGCTGGAATATGCTGCTGGGACTGCCACGTCTTATGGCTACAACCATTACGCCATATTTTTTAGGTAATTCAAGTTCGATCAGGGATTTCCCTGTCATTTCAGTTGGAACGCTTACTTCAGAAAGATGAAGTCCATCGCCCAAAGGCATATCCGCAATTAGATTACTGTATATCAGTCGGTTCGCAAACCTGTTTCCGAATTCCCGTTCGGGATTTAGAATCTGGTGAGCACCCACCAGGCGTAGTATTCGCTGATGCATTGGGCTGTTGGCTCTTGCTATAACCTTTGGATTGCCCATCTGACGCAGAAGGGCTGTGCAGATGATCGAGGCTTCCCTTGATTCATCACCAATCGCACAGACTGCAGAGTTCCTTTTACCTGGTTCAAGTTTTGCAAGTTCAACTTCATCTGTAGCGTCAAATGCCAGAGCTTCTGTGGCAAAGGTGGCCGCTTCTTCTACCAGTTCTTTGTTTATATCTACTGCGAGAACTTCTGCTCCTTTGTTGACCAGCGCAGCAGCCAGGGCCATGCCGAACTGGCCAAGGCCTATTACAAGTATTTGTTGAGCCATAATTTATTGCTCCTTAACTCAAATTTATTCTAGCTTCAAGTAAGTTTTCCGAATCGGTTTGTTTGGGTTTGCTTAACAGGGTGAAAAGGGTCACAGGCCCAATTCTGCCGGCAAACATGGTGAACATTATAATAATCTTACCAATATTGTCCAGATTGGTGGTTGCTCCGCATGACAGCCCTACGGTTCCAAGTGCAGAGCCGGCTTCGAAAATCAATTCTCTGGTGCTTATCGCCTGGGTTGCCAACAACATTATAATAGCGCAAAGAAGTATCAGGATACCGGCACCTATTGTTGTTGCAGCTTTATATACAGTTTGAGGCATAATTCTTCTATTTTGGATTGAAATTTTATTGTAGCCCATAATCGAAGACCAGAAAGTCACCGCCATAACGGCGACAGTGGTTGTCTTTACCCCGCCGGCAGTACCACCGGGATTACCGCCGATAAACATCATGCAGATCATTATTATAAGAGTCGGATTAAAAACATTGTTTATTACTATGCTGTTAAAACCTGCAGTTCGCAGGGTAACCGATTGAAACCAGGCATTATGGAGTTTGTCGGCAAAAGAAAATTCTGCCAGGACATGGTTCCATTCAAATGCGAGAAAAAAGAAGGTCCCGCCGATGAGTAAAACAAGAGTTGTTATAAGGGCAAGTCTGGCAGCAACCGAGACTTTTTTGTCGGTCAGCCAGCTGGGAACAATAAGGGCCAGGGCAGGCGAGGTTCCACCGGCAACGATTAAAAATGCTATTGTATGCAGGATGGCGGGATTTCGATTATAGGAAACAAAACTGTCACTTTGAAGCGCAAAACCGGCGTTACAAAAAGCCGAAATTGAGGTGAAAATACCTTTCCAGAGTGATTCTGACGATTCGAGACCAGAATTGTAAAAAAGCAGGGTAAGTATCAAAGCTCCAAGTAATTCCAATACAAAGGTAAATTTTACTATTTGTAATACAGAATTGGACAGGTTTTGATAATCTGAGTTATAGGTAAGATTCAGCAGTTTTTCATGCTTGAGGCTGAGTTTGTGTCCGAGGGCGTGTAAAGCAACAGTGGAAACTGTCATGATTCCAAGCCCGCCAAGTTGTATTAAAATAAGTATGAAAAGCTGCCCGGTAAAGGTGAAGTCATTCGGAGTGTCAAGGACTATAAGACCGGTTACGCATACGGCACTTACAGAAGTAAAGGCAGAGTCTATTAGTGAAATATCTGAAACTCCTGCTGATGGCATTGCAAGAAGAATAGTTCCGAGTATACAAAGAATCAGGAAGGTTGTGAGGGTTAATCTTGCCGGATGGTTCAGTAATGGTTCGAGCCATCCTATATTTCTCTGGTTCGAATAAGTCGATCTTGGAAGAAGAAGTAGAATAATAGCACCTGTGCCAATAGAACCGGCAACAGTTAAACCATTGTTGATGAGGACAAATGAAAGAAGTAATAGAATAGTATTGATAAAAATATTGACGTATCTGCTGAAACTGGATTGCTGGTGTATTGCCCAGGATACCGTTAGATACTGATTAAATATGGTTGCCAGAAGAAGTAAAAAATTTGCCGCAAAAGAGCTTTCATTAATCATTATAATATATAATAACGAAATGCCGACAAGACCCTTTGCCGCCCACCTGGACTGTTGTAATACGCGTTCGGTTCTATCTTCTATCCTTTTAAAACCGAATGATAAGTCGAGTTCGACAAAAAAATAAATTGCCAGAGTATAAATGGCTAAACTGATTAGAGTGTTGACCGGGGTAATTTTTAAATATAGAAAGATTCCAGCGGTCGAACCTGTGCAGCCGAGAATGGCAAAAAGCTTGCCCAAAGATGTTTTATTAAAAATAATTTTTGCAGATAATATAAAAAAGGTGGCAGTGACAATTGAGATAGTTATTGGCAGGTAGTTTTCGGCAAAGATTAAATTTTTGCGGGCAATTAAAATTAACGGAAAAAAAGCTGCTATATATAAAAGCCCTTTTATTCCCATTGGAGTGAATGGTTGGGTTCTGTTTTTATCGAATTTCATAGCTTAATCTATTTTTATTACAAGATTTTGCTCATGTAAATATTTTTCGCCGATAAGTATGGCTGCATAATCATCTATTGGTACCGGAGCGGTTTGTAAACCCAAAGGAATGAGTCGCCAGAATCCCTGGGGTGGGTTCTCGGCAAAATATCTGCTTCTGGCTTTGTAGGTGGTATTTTTTTCTTCGGCAAATCTAACCGGTGGCTCTAGCTCAAGAGAATTATACAGACGGCAGACTATTGCGGCTGCTGTTCCGTTGCCGATTACGACGGCCTCGGGCCTGTGCTCTTTGTCTTCAGCACAGAACCGCTTAAAAAGACTGTGAAGCTCACTTAAAAAAACAATTCCTTTTTCGCTAACAGTTAAATCATAATTTAATGCAGCGTAGCCGACCTTGTCTGACCCGGGATCAATAGCGAGAATAAATTTTTTATTTGGCTCTGTGCTCATAATTTTAAAGAGTAACCGTTACAAATTCGTCTCCGCTGTTAACAGGGCCGGGAACCAGAACTACAGTGAATATGCCTTCGCGAGGCATTACGCAGTCGCCTGCTTGATAATATACTGCGCATTTGTTGTGACATTCTTTGCCTATCTGGGTTACCTGCATAATTGAACCTGACTCGCCATACATGAGAGTTCCGATTGGAAGTTTGTAAAGGCAGACCCCTGAGGTGGCAACGTTTTCTGCAAATGAACCGAAATCTACATCAAGACCTTTGTCTTTCATTTTATTTATGCTTTCAATGCCGAGAAGCGACACCTGACGGTGCCAGTCGCCCCCATGGGCGTCGCCCTGCAAGCCGAATTTAACTTTAAGGTGGGCTTTATCGCAAGGGTCTTTAGGGGTACCTTTACCTTTGCTGGTAGCAAGTTTTTCGATTTTTCCCACCTGAGCATTGTCACTTAGCCAGTCGCCGCTTTTTCCGCCGGTTTTGCGAATAAGTCGCACCGTTTCTATTCGGGCAGCCTTGTCTACGCCTTTTACCATGTCGTAAAGGTTCATCATGGCGGCAGAAGCACCTACCATTGCTTCCATTTCCACTCCGGTTCGGTCTGTTGCCCTGGCAGTGACAAATGTGCCCATTCTTTGTTCGTCGATGGGGAAAATATCTACTCTTACCGAGTCAAGTTTGATCGGGTGGGTTAAAGGAATAAGGTCTGAAGTTTTTTTGGCGGCGTAAATAGCTGCCACTCTTGATGCTGCTATAGCGTCGCCTTTTTTTAATTCTCCGCTTTGTAGCAGTTGCATGGCTTGCCTGCCGATAAAAGCAGAGGCAAAAGCAATGGCGACTCGTCTTGTTTCAGGTTTGCTGCCAACATCGACCATTTTAAGCTTGCCGTCTTGATCGAGATGGGTAAGTTGTTTATCCATATAAGCTCTCCTTAAGATCCGGGGTTAATCAGCCCTGAGGAACGGCAATTCTATAGATGTCGCAGCCGAGTTGTTTAATTTTCTGGGCATTCTCGAGGGGTGTTATCCAGCGCTCGGGAATAGAACCAAGACCATGCCAGGCTCCATACATTGCCCCGGTCATTGCCGCTATTGCATCAGCGTCACCACCACAGTTGGCGGCACCTATGATAATGTCGTCAAATTTCTTCTCGGGTCTGAAAAACCAGTAAAGTGATGTGCTGAACGCCTCAAGGCAGAAGCCGCTGTTGCCAAGTAGCTCTACTGCAGCTGCAGGTTCAAGTTTTAATGACTCTTTAACGGTTTGCATTCTCTTGCCTATATTTGGGGCATAAGCATGAGACTTTTCGATTATACGATTCATTATCTGGTCGGGCGAGAACTCTTCGCCTTCAAGCCCCATTGCAATAACGGTCGCGAGCGCCATGGCAACGCCTATCGCTCTAGTGTCAGTGTGCGTAAGGCGGCAGGATTTTTCAATCGCATCTTTTAAAAGCGGATAAGATTTGAAATAAGCCAGTGCATAAGGAATTGTGCGGCAACTTGCATTTATACCGGCAGAAAGGTGGCCGGACTGGTTCCATTGTGCTCCGGCTGCCAGTTTTCTGCATGATTTTATAAGAGTGTTGCCGGGAAAACGCCATTCTGAACGTTTTTTTTGTGAGTGAAACCAGTCAACCAGCTTTTTGATTACATTTTCAAGCGAGAAGCAGCCTTTTTCTCCAAGACTTTCAGCAAGAATAAGCATGACCTGAGTTTCATCTGAGTATTGTCCGGCATCAAGGTGGCTGACCGGGTGTGAAGGAAAAGCTTTTACATAAAAACTAATCGCTTGTTCTCCTTCTTCCGGTGAACGAAAAACATCTTCTATCGGCGCTGCCAGAGCATCGCCAATTGCATAGCCGAGCATGCAGGCCTGAAACTTGTCGATCATATTAATTCCTCAGCATTGGTTTAAAATAAGCTTGCTAAGTCTAACACAACTGATTAAATTAACAAAACCCGATTAAAATCGTCAGCAATTCTCGGTAAGCGTCTATCAGTTGGTTCTCGAAAAGAATATTCCTCACACCAAGTCTCAAAGCCACAAAGAAAATAACCACA
>JBNJGH010000114.1:0-10203 GCA_051747585.1 Candidatus Rifleibacteriota bacterium | reverse complement strand
TCGGTCAAGGAGTCTTCTGAAGTCTTTCATTGCAGATTAAACTTGTTTTATCGATTACGATATCGATTCCGACACCCGAACAATCATCGCAATTCGGGATCGAAAAATTAAAATCATTTCAGAAAATTTCGAACCGTTTCAAGACATTTAGATTGGTTCACTTCGACTCCGCTCAGCACGAGCTCAACTCAATATTGTTTATTTCGTAGTCGATATCGGATCTCGAGTATCGAACCAACTAACTTACAGTTGGCTTGTCAGTAAGTTACGAATTCTTCTTCAAGCCGTAACACCTGCATGACTTTACGCTTTTGCAAATTCTTTTTGCCGCGATAAAAGCGCTTACCCACTTTCTGGAATTTGGAGCACAACGCTCTGATTTTGCTTACTCTTTCGCTGGTCGGCGGGTGTGAAGCAAAGTAATTATTGGCAGCTACCACAACCATTTTGCCTGCCTCTGCCAGAGGATTATGGGCCTTCTGGCGGCTACTGTTTCGGGAAAACTTTCTGCCGAGTCTTTTCATTACCTCTTCGCTGGCACCAGGATCATATCCTGCTAAAGCTGCGAGCCTGAAGCCGCCGGCATCGGCTTCGAATTCCTGAAACTTACGATATCCGCCGGTAATAACCATTGTAGCATACCGCATGGCAATCTGCGCCAAAATATTGTCGAGTAAAGGGCCGCCGATTTTTTTTGCGGCCAACTCTGCCTGAAAGAGTTCTATGCAATGTTTTGCGTCTACATGAGAGATTTCATGGCCTAGAATAGTGGCAAGCTCCGCTTCTGATTTTACAAAATCAAGCAGGCCGGTAAACACAAATATTTGCCCGCCGGGCAAAGCAAATGCATTGACAGTTTTGTTATCAATTAAATGAAATTCATACTGAATTTCTTTTCGCTCAATTTCGCTTAGCAATGACTTGCCTAGACGGGTAACATAAGCCTGTGATTTTTTAAAATCTTCATTGTTGTTCTCGTTAGAGCGAAAACGCATATAGCTTGAAAGGCGTTTGCCCAGTTTCTGTTCCTCGGCGGCAGAAACCTTAGTAGTCATCATTAACGGCTTGGTTGCCGTCTGCTGGGCGTCACCAAGTAGTTCCATAACACTTGAAAGGTTAGCCTGCGAATCGGGGTTGTCCATAATAATTAAGATTCCGGCTGCCAGAAGCATCAGGCCAACAACAATCAATGAATATTTAGTGTTCATTTACAACAACTCCTGAAAGCGGTCTTTAAACTTGGTGTAGGCCAAAGATATGAGTAACAATGCTCCACCCAGACATATAAAGGCTAAAATGCGCAATGGAGCGTCCAAAACGCGGGCGTCATAGAGAAATACTTTAAGTATGCAAATCATTGCAGCGCTCAGACCGGTAAGACGAAGCGCCCGGTCTCTGATAAAGAATCCGGCAAGCAGCAGGCTGATGCCCATGGCGGCCCAGGCTAAGGTTAAATAACCTCCGGAAATCTGCAAATACAAAAGAAAGGCAAGCGAAAAAGAACCGGCAAGCGAGCAGATCTGCTTTCTATGAAGATCAAAAAAGCTTACCAGAGAGTCTTTTGCGTGGGTGTCATCATTTTTGGCCAGCTTCCGGCAAAGATACATGGCAAAAATTGTAATAGTGCCGATTGCCCAAGGGCTTGATGTAGCAAATCCTGCGCCGTCATTACGAAAGTCTGTGCTCAAACCAAAGGCCAAAGCGCCTGCCATCAATATAATTGCCTGTCTGGCGAGATGCGGATTATTTATTTTATTGCCCAGCAGAGTTAAGACAACAGCTACCAGTGCCCAGGCGGGAGCTGTAAGACCCGGACCGATTTCAAAGCGCAGCAGAAAAGCCGCTAATGCTGTCGCAAAATACAGGTAAACCGGTG
Source organism: Candidatus Rifleibacteriota bacterium (assembly GCA_051747585.1). Lineage (GTDB taxonomy): Bacteria > Muiribacteriota > Ozemobacteria > Ozemobacterales > Ozemobacteraceae > DYKG01. The sequence continues at coordinate 8,327 of JBNJGH010000114.1, read as the reverse complement.
CAAAGAATCTGGTGCCACCGCCAGGCACCGATTCGAAATCCATTTCAACATTAGTTCTAAAATGCAGATGAACCATTAGCGCAATTATGGGAAGCACAGAAATCAGCCTGTAAGAAATACCCATGCTTAAATCGTCAGCACTCATGTTGCCCACAAAAACCCTGAAAAAGGTGAGGGTCATAATAGAATGGCCCGTGAAGCGCAGTAACTGCCATGGGGCGCGGAAAGCAATTTCTATGGTCAGCAGACCGATAAGTGCCCAGCCGATAGCGACGCCTACTGCCGGTAACACATACCACAACCACACACAACTCGAAGCAACTGCAATCGCAAGACTGTCCTCAAAAGAGCCAAGAAAAAAGCTTTGTCGTTCAATTGCCGCCTCACCCGGCGCCCTGCACCAGAAACCGCGTATGGGTCCACTTATTAGATATTGAAGGCCCAGTAACCCGGCAAGCAGGGAGCAAGAAGCCTCAGAGGGCCATGAAAACAAAGAAATTATTGAGTAGGCAAAAAAGTTGGCGATAAAAATGAAGCGGGTCGGCTCTTCGCTTTGTAAACCTTTGCGACGAATAAAGTTCATTCCCAGAAGTTCAAAAGTTGCCCAGTTTATAAGCAGCAAAATTTGCACAAATGATAACTGTGCCATGGCACTCAACTCAGAAGCTGGTGCACACCAGTGAAGTCGTGCCAGCATAGAACCATAGGTCAATATTAGACCCGAAACGGCAAGCTGGTGCCAGGAATAATGAAAAGAAAGAACGAGCATACCAATGGTTAAAATAACCGCTGCTATCTCAGAATAGAGTGAAACTTCGCTGACAAAAAGGGCTATAAAAGCAAAGAGAAATGCCAGGCCGGTGGCCGTTTCAGAAGTAAAGCGCAGTGAATGAAAAATCATACCGGTGGCGACAGCAAGGATTAATGCCATGCCGGCCAGGGGGGATTCAAGCACTTTTGTAGCTTCTACCCCATGGGCTGCAAAAGCAGTCAAATATAGACAGGCCCAGCCACCGCCGATAAGGCCAAGGCTTAAAACCTGATTACTGTCGTTTTTATGTTGAACAATGCCCCAGGCAAGAAGCAGAGCACCTAATAGTGCGCCGGCAGAAAGCTTGGCCAGTGGCCCCATTGAACCCAGACTATATTTTAAAAAGAGAGCCAGGCCGATTACCAGAAGTAATGCCCCAACTTTGCTCATTAAATTCCCGCCGATAAGTGATTCCATGTCAATATTAGCCCAGTCTGCCTTAACAGAAGAAGGTGCAGTTGGCGGATAAGGTTTTGGCTCAGCCACCGGAATTTGTCCGTTTCCCTTGGATTTTGATATTTTAGCGGAAGAGGGAACTTTTTCAGGAGTAAGCGCTTGAGGCTTTGGAGAATGCTTAGAGGGATTAATTGAAGCAGTTGCGCTTTCGCTTTCGGATAGGGATTTTGTCGGTAATTTTCTGTCAGCGATTTTGCCAATTAATTCTTTTTGTGCAGTCTCTTTGGGCTTATTGTCTTCTGGAATTGGCGTATCGGTAGAACTTATACTACTTGTTTCAGGCAGGCAGGCATCTTCAATCTTTTTTTCGAGCTTGCAAAAAGAGCTTTGCAGCCGTAAAAATCTATTGGTTAGTCTCTCATTTTCTTCCTGCTGTAATGATAGTTGTCTGAGAAGAGCTCTTATACTATGAATAACCCACATTACAAAAAAGAGCGGGAAGCATATAAGAGCTCCGATAAAAGCAATCAAAATCAGGTAGAACATAAAAATCCTCGTTTCCGATTAAGACCCATAAATTACTTAAATATATACTTTTGAAGTAATACATTTTTGAAAATACCAAAAATAAACGAAAACTACCAGCAATCGAAAAAGCCCCCTCAAGCATTGTCATTTGTTTATGCCAATCCTGTGCGGGCAGCCAGTTTCTCACTGACTTCAGGATGTCTTGGAATCGGCTGAGATACTTTGGTTATTGGATTTTGATACCAATCGTGTTTTTCGAACGGTTTGATAATAATCCTTAAGTGTCGAAAGTTTATTCATTTTTATCCTTTAGCTGTAAAATAGGTTTTCCTTACATTAATTCTAACGTTGAATTCACCCGGTTGATCGTCCGGTTTGCCGGATTGGCATGACGGAATTTTAGATGCCTGGAATATAGACAAGGCAATAAAGAATTAGTTTAATAGGGTGGGGCAGCGAATCCTGAGTCATGGATTTTGTTATTGGGCCATTCGTATTTAATTTTTATTAATTGTGAGGCAAAATTTTCTGGATCAAATGAAACGCGCTGTGCCTGTGAATTTTGTCCTTCACCATAGCCGGTCCCTGGTCTGGAGCTGCGGGTTTTGCCTGGATCCTGCTCTTTATAGATCAAAGGTGGCGGATTAACATGCCGGGGACGAAAAACCGCAACTTTTATCCAGCCGATACTACTGTAATCGCCAAGTCGGCCGGCATAAGAATCTTCTTTGTTGGTAAAATAGAAGCGTTGCACCTGATCCATCGAAGACCGCCAGCCGTCAAAACTGCTGGTCTGCCAGGGATTAACCACATACATGCTTTCTGAATTCCGGCTGTAAGACCTTTTGCCACTGATTATATTGCGACCATCTATTGAAATGACCAGCCCAACCTGCATTGAAGAATTATTGCGAACCTGAATGCTGAAACGCTCACCTCGTTCAGCCTCAATGCAACGATAATCTGATCTTCGTCCATCTGGCCAATAAAAGTCTAATACTCCGCGCTCATCTCCGATGATTTCAACCTCAACTCCTCGGTCAGGCTTACGGATAAACTCTTCTGAACGAGCAGATAAAAAGCCTGTTGCGCCAAAGCAAAAAATAACCAGAACAGAAAAAAAGAATACCAATCTTTTCATGTCTTTGCTCCCCAAAATTGACCTCTATAAAGATTATATAACATTTGAAAATTTTATAGCTATAGCCATTTTTCCCTCCCGAAAAATCTTATATATAAAATTGATTTTCAATTTTTTTCACAACTTTTTGCAACCATCAAAAAAATCGAATTGAGCGAATAGCAAAAATTTCCAATTAGCAACTGGAGACAGGCATGAATTAAGACCTGTGCCACATAGAAGCAAGTATAAAAAACTTCCTTAACTTAGTGGCCTATGTCATTTTTTTTGTTGTTTTTCGGCTGAGACATTTTCCCTTTGGGCTGTAAAAAACCCGTATGTCCAGGTTTTCTGCTCGTGCCGGCTTGAATAGCGTTACGAAATACAACCTCGCGTGTTGTTATTGAGTGATTTCCGTTGCTTGCCAGCCATTGAAAAAGTTGCTCGTAAATGTCCGGCATCCGGTGAAAATCGAAACCATGGAATACAATTCCTCCAATTTGTTCAGAGGTCGCATTAACGTAGTTTTCCTGAATACTCTTAAGCAAATCGAGAGAAAGTTGGTGGCTTTCTTCCAAAGAATAATTTTTGCCGTTTGCAGGGGTATTGAAATTTGATTTTAACGAAAAATGATGCAACCAGAACATCTTTTTTTGATTTGAAACAGACATTTCATCTATTTTGTTAAGCAAGTCTTTCTCGATTTCTTCTGAGCCTGTTGTCAGAATAAAAACTTCATCAGGTTTTTCGCACTTTGTATCGGTAATACAGCCTGAAATAATTCCGTCAGGCTGTTTAATCTGATGGGCAAGTTTCTGAAGAAAATCCAGGCCATCATCAACAGTTCCGCGTCGTATCATGTTCTTTAATTTCATAATCATGCGTCCTTCAGGTTTTTCTTTACCAGGTAGACCTCTGTTGGTGTAACCATTCCAGTCGAGATGATTAAGACCATGATGATGAAATGCGAATTCATGACCTCCAGAAACCCATTTGCGACAAATTTTTATTTTTTCTTTGTCTTGCAGGATATATTCAGCCCACTGCGGATTTATAGCAAGTGTCAGTTTGTGTCCATATTTTTGCGCAGCTTCAACTAACTTTACAACTGATGGCCAAATGGCTTTCTGCAGAGACAAACTTTTTGTGTTGAGCGGAGCAGATCCCATACCGGCTTCTTTCAAAATTTCCTGAAACAAAGGGCATCTGTCATCACTGCCTGCTTCAAGGTGAACCATGATAAAAGTTGCACGAGGTGCCCCTGAGATACGAGCTTTGTCAAGGTCTGCATTTTCCTGAGCGGTTTTGTTGTTTCGTTTAACTTTGGGATGCTTGTCCTTCTTGCCTGACATAATAATTTTAAGGGGAACAACTCTGCCCTGGGGTCCTTTGATAATTGTTCTGCCTTTTCGATCTCTTTCTTTTGTGAATCCTCTGTCTTTATTTGCTTCGTAAAAAATCTCAATTTGTTTTTCTACAACTTCAAGGGGGGGCCTGCCCTGAGCAGATGAAACAACGGGAATTAATAGAACCAGCATTAGAAACACAAACACAGGCTTTAATTTACTCATGACCTTTCTCCTTTTAAAATCTTATTTTATCATCTCAATGACGCGTGTTCACCTGGTATCTATTTACACAGATGATTTTTCGCGGTTTCTTTTATTCCCTTGAGATCTACTTTACCGGTGCCCAGAACCGGAATCTTTTCAACTTTAACGAATTTATCTTTTTTCGGAATAAAAAGATTCGGCAGATCCATATTGGCCATTTTGTCAAGAATTTCGGGTATTTTTTCTTCATCAACTGTATGCAATACTGCAAGAATTTCGCCCTTTCTTTCATCGGGAACCGAGGTTACGGCAAAAACCCTGACTTCTGAGCCATAAGCTTCGTGCAAAGCTTCTTCAACTTTACCATGAGGAACCATTTCGCCACCAATTTTTGAAAACCGTGAAAGTCGGTCGGTAATTTTTATAAATCCGGTTTCATCTGCGATAGCGATGTCACCTGTTGTATACCAGCCATCATTAAGAACTTTTTCAGTAAGATCAGGACGGCCAAGGTAACCCTGCATGACATTGGGTCCTTTTACCAGCAACATACCGGGCTTGCCGGGCGGCATTTTCTCAAAAGAATCAGGATCGACGATTCTCACCGACACCCCCGGCACCGGATGGCCAACAAAACCACGTTTCGAACCAAACTGATAAATTCCCTGGCCTCTGTAGTCAAGCGTGCTTACCGTAATTGCCGGTGCGCATTCAGTAGCTCCATAACCTTCTATTGGTCTGATGCCAAACTTTTCTTCAAAAGCAAGCGCCAGCCGTTCTGAAAGTTTTTCAGCGCCGGTAAAGACAATTCGCAGACTACCCAATTGCCCCGGCGAGCACCGACGCATATAAATCTGGAGAAAAGTGGGGGTTGCAATTAAAAAAGTAATGCCCTGATGCTCACATAAATCGCCTATAGCCGCTGCGTCAAGAGGATTTGAATGAAAAACTATTCCCATGCCATACCTGATAGCATACCAGAGGGACATATAACCGAAAGAATGAAAGAGTGGCAATATACCAAGAAGTCTGTCTGAATCATCAACTGTAAGAATCTGACCCACACCCTCAACATTTGAAACCACGTTAAAATGAGATAACATTACTCCCTTGGGATCACCTGTGCTACCGCTGGAAAAGATTATTGTTGCGGTATCTTCAATTGAAGGCTCCCTGGTTGCCCCACAAAACCATTCCAGCAGACGTAGCGGCAGAAAAACGGCTGCAAAAGCTGCAGTTAAGCGGTTAATCAAAGAAATCTCGCCAAGTATTTCTTCAAGATAATGTATCTGAGCATTTTCTGGTATTTCCAGGTCAGCTTTTTCTATAAAAACACGACTCGAAAGAATATGGTCGATTTTAGATTGTTTTACCGCCGAGTGCATTCCTGATTTTCCGGCAGTGAAATTAAGATTTACTGTTGTTTTTCCGGCAATTGCCGCAGCCAGGTTAGCAAAAGCACCACCTATTGATGGAGGTAAAAGAATGCCGATGTATTGCTCATGATGCCAAACTTTTTTTAGTGCGCGGGCAAGTGCTATAACTGAGGCCAGAGCCTTAAAACGAGAGAGCTTTTTGCCGGTTGAATCAGCAAAAGCCGTTCGCCAGCGCCGGGTTCTCATTCTTCTTATAAAATAATGGTGTAATGGTCTGGTATCTTTGCGTCGATGCTGCCAGGCACTTGTCCCTAGTTGCTGCACCGCTTCACGAATTTGGTAAGCAGGGGTATCAGCCGGCAAAGGATCGCCAAATGTTACAGTAATTGGATAAGGATAAGTTTCGGGAAGTTTGGTCAGAAATCTTCCACCGGAACGGCTATAAACGCTACCCCACACTCGATCAAGATTGACCGGAATAATCGGCGCCGTACGTCCTTTTACAATCTTTTCAAGTCCTCTTCTGAAGGGCAGCATCATTCCGGTTCTGGTAACCTGACCTTCAGCAAAGATACAAACCAGATCGCCTTCATCGAGAAAATTTCCAGCCTCTCTTAGAGCCCTGAGTATCACTTTAAGACCGCCGGTAGCAGAGACCGGAATTGCATGCATAGCTTTCATAAAAGGATGAAGAAACCTGTGATTATAATAGATTTCATCAACAATGAATCTAACTTGCCTGTCGGTGCTTGCCATCACCAGAAAACCATCTATAAAAGAAACATGATTAGGTACCAGTAAAGCACCGCCTTCGCGGGGAATGTTTTCTGAGCCAGCTATGGTTAAGCGATAAAACGTATGGGTAACAATTACAAAAATCAGACGAATAAGAAAATCTGGCAACAGATAAATAGCCCAAAGCATTCCCGCAGTTGTAACTACAGACGAAAAGATCATGATTCCCAATGGAGAAAGCCCCGCCATAGAAAGCCCCCCGGCGCCAAGAGAACCTGCCATAATAGCGGCGAAAACAAACACATTAGACAATGCAATAACGCCACCCCGAATTTCTGCCGGTGAACGCCACTGTAATATCGCATTTAGCGGAACAACAATAAAGCCGCTAGAAATACCCAGCAATGTCATCAAAACAAGAGTCGCGTTATACCCCGGCCCAAGCAGGCCAAAAACAAGAGTAAATATGCCGACCCCAATAGCACCGAGGGGTATCAAACCATATTCAACCATTCTGCCGGAAACCCGGCCGGCCAGTATACTGCCAAGTCCAACGCCCAGACCATAAAATGCTAAAGGCAACCCGCTCATGGTATCAGAATGAGTCATTCCTTCAGTAAGGGTTTTCGTGTATACAAGAATATCCTGACCAAGAAGACTGGCAACTGCCCAGAACAGACAGGAACCCAAAACCGCCAGCCACAGCACCCTGTCGCTGATTATTGTTTTGAATGAACGACTTAGGCCGTCTTTTAAACCGCCCTCATTTCTGGCAGCAGGCACTACCGGAATTTTGAGCGACGCAACAAAGCCTAAAAAAGAAAAAAAGGCAAGCGCAGCTCCTGCTTTCCACGGATCTGCTCCGGCCAAATCCAAAAGCATGCCTCCAAGGGCAGTACCTAATATTATTGCCAGAAAAGTCCACATCTCCAGGCGACCATTGCCTTTTGAAATAGACTCGTGGGGCAATAATTCCGGAATAATACCATATTTCACCGGACTGAAAAGCGCTGATTGAACACCCATCAAACCAAGAACAATAAGAGGCGAAATATGCTCAGGCCAGATCAGACTAACAGTGGCCAATAGCATAAGCAACAATTCAACTGCCTTTAAAATTACAATTACCCTGGTTTTACTGATTCTATCTGCCAGGGCACCTGCGGGCAACGAAAACAACATAAGCGGAAGAGTAAACACCACAAAAGTCAAAGTGGTTTGAATTTGTGAAACAGACTCGAATTCTACAGATTGCGGCAAAATACCCTGTGTTGCTGATTTTATTGCCAGAAAAGCCACGATCATTTTCCAGGCATTATCATTGAATGCGCCAAAAAATTGTGCCCGCAAAAGATTGGAAATAGAGCTTGATTCAGATTGTATAGTCATTTTCAGATCCTGTTAATAAATTTCTTAGTAATCGATAATCGGCATAATCGTGGGGACACCTTAGAATGCTCATGATTCCAGGGACACATTACCACGAATCTGCAATACTTAATTATTGTTTTTTTCTATGCTGATTTCACTTTGAAACCCATCATTGTCTATGTAGCTTTGCACTGCTATAAGCTCAATGTCGTTCAAAAAATCAGGCACAGTTTTTATAACCCCATTAGCAATGCCAGCATGATTTGAGCACGAAATCGGATATTTGAAATTATATTTTCCTTTCGCCGGACAATTGGGTTTTGCACCGAAAAGCAACGTATAGTATTTTTCAGTTTCATCTGGTCTGAATATCTTTATCAGATGGATTTTTCTAAGGTTTTCCAGACATGCATTACGCTCAGATCGAGCTCTGATTT
>JBNJGH010000113.1:0-10254 GCA_051747585.1 Candidatus Rifleibacteriota bacterium | reverse complement strand
AAAGGTTATGTAATCGCCGGCGTCCTGGGAGTTGGAAATAAAAAAGACTTCACTATTATTGGTGATGTTGTAAATGTTGCAGCCAGAATTGAAGGCCTTGCCGAAACTATGAGATTTCAGCGGGTTCTACTCTCCGAAGATGTTTTTGCTCTGGTAAAAAATGACGTCAATGCTCGCGAACATGGAGAGGTCGAGCTTAAAGGCAAGTCTGAAAAACTAAAAGTTTTTCAACTTGATAATAATTAGCCGATTGACCTGAGTTAGAATTCAGGATTACCTTGGTTCAGTCAAGCAATGAAAAACAGATTGAGCCATATATTTTTCGTTTTACTCTTTTTTTTGCCCGTAATAATTATTAATACGGGCTTCGAAAGAGTTCTTTCGGTATTTTCCTACTGGCAGGAAATACAACAGCAACAAAAAGCCAGAACAAAACTTGGAGAAATAGAATCTTACACAGATTTTTCACAGCATCTTTTACGCTATTCCGATAATTACCTTGCAAAGCTCAAATCTTTCTACAACAACCTGAGCGATAGCAAATTAAACAAGCTGAATTGGCCCCAAATAAGCGAAAATTGTTTTAAAAAGCCTTTTCCGAAGCATGAACTCTGGCTTTTCTCTTATAATCCGCAAAAAAAGCGCAGCAAAAATATATTTAACAACGCTGATCGTCTCTCTGGTCGACGGCCGATGGAGATGATCTTTTCTTATCTTCTGAAATTAAATAAAAACAAAAAAAATTCTCAGATAAAATACCAGAAAAGAAACGAAAAGCTTCTAAAAAATCTATTTGGCAGCGGCACAGAGGGCCAGATTCTTGCCCGCAAGCATAAATCGATAGTTACCCCGATTATTTACAAACAAGAGCCCTCCTGGCTGATATGGGATTGTGACAGTTCAATTAACAACCAATATTTTGGTTTCTTCATTATAGTTTCACGCAATCAGAATCTTAAACTTGCATCATTTAAGCTGGCTGCCAAACTCACAGGTCTGGGCCGGAAATTACCAGGTGGCTTTGTTCGCCTCTATGAATCAGCACAGCCTGACATCCTTTTTCCTGATCAGCTAAAAAGCTTTGCCCCCTTTAAGCAATGGCGCAGGCAAATTGGCCTGTGTAATGAAGAAACCATAACGAATTGGCATTACAAGGGGTTTGACTGGAACAAAAGGACAGGAAGCTACAAGCTTTTTACCAGAATTATACCTCACGAAAAACATTTGCTCTTTATTTTGTTACCGGTTGAAAAATTCAAACAAACCAGGGCAATAAAATTTGCTGCTAATCTTGCCGCAATTGCCTTGCTTGTTTTACTTTTATGCCGAGGTTTAATTTTAAATATATGGCCCGGAAACAGTATAAAATCCAGATTTTTTCTAGTTTTTTCACTCGCTGCAATACTTCCGCTGATTTTGTATTTTATAACCACAATCTTTTATGTCTACGACCGACAAAAAGCAGACGAAAAAGCTCTGCATGACAAAATTTCTGCCGCCCTGCTCGATTTTGACGCGGGAAAAGAGCAGATAGAAAATGATTATAAAACTTCGACGAACCAATGCTTTGACAGTCCTGAAATTAAAAGCATCTTAAAAAAACATCAACTAAAAAAACCCAAGCTGCTGTTTAAAGAAATTCAAAACAAATTTAAAAAAGAAGATAAAAAATTGCCCCTTGTCGGTATGGCTTTTCTAGATCTGGAAGGCAAAAAAATTGTTCATGTAAATCCCGGTTATTCACAAAATGACTTCAATCCCTTTATAGGATTTTATGGACATAACGCGGTATTGAATCTTAGAGAGGATACCAGGTCTGCAAATCCGCGAATTAAACTTCCTGAATATGATGCCGACTACGAAAATGTAATTGCTAATCAGGCTTACGGACGCAAGTCCAGCCCCACACATAAAGAACTCGACAAATTTCGAGGCAGAGTGTTTAAAACAAAATTCGGCTTCAACAGAATATCTACTTTCTACAATTTTCTTCATGTAAATGAAACCAGACACTATGCATTGTTTCTTTGCTGGCTAGAGTCAGACTTTGAACAGGAAATACTGGCCCGAAGTGCTCATTATATGGCTTTAAATCAACCCGAAATCGAAGTTGTCGGTTTTAAATACACACCAGAGGGTAGAAAACTCGCCTTCAGACCAGACCGAAGTTTTGATCAAAATAAAATATCTGTTTTTCGCAAACTCGCCGATTCAGCTTTCAACTCGAAAGCTGAACAGATTAAGACAATTAGCAATAATATGTCGCTGGTTGCCTATGCATCACCTAAATTTAACCAGACCATTCTGGTAGCGGGTATTTCTCATTATGACAACAAAATAAAGCACTATTGGCGAATTGCAATTTTTCTCCTGATAGCTGCGACTGCTTTGTTTTTAGTAATAATCATCGGCATAATAACTTATTACAGAATTGCCCAGCCGGTGAAGACAATTAAAGCAGCTCTTGACCGGGTAAAACAAGACGATTTTTCTTTTAACCAGCATATATCACGTTCAGACGAAATAGGAACCCTGAACCGGGAGTTCAAATCTATGATTTCCGGTCTTGCAGAGCGAAAAAGGCTCGCTTCTATTTTGTCTGAACATGCAATAGAAGCAATGTCTGTTGAAGACGCCACGCTGAAAGAAAAAACTACAAAAGCCGTGGTTTTGATTTCTGATATTCGTGACTTTACAACTATGGGCGAAAATTACCCACCGGAAATTTTAACTTTTATGCTCAATATCCACTTTACCGAAATGAGCAAAATAATATCAAAATACGGTGGCAAAATTTATAAGTTTATTGGAGATGCAATAGAAGCTGTGTTTGTCGAAGATCCACAGTTGCCCGATTCTTCTGTTGACCGTTCCTTGTCTGCAGCTGTCGAAATGCTTAAAAAGCTTGAAAAAATTAACAACGAAAGACAGCAAAATGGATTATTCACCTATCGAATTGGCGTAGGTCTTGCTTCAGGTGAAATTGTATGTGGAGAAACCGGTAGTATAGATACCAGGCTCGAATATGCAATGCTCGGCACTCCCTTTAAAAGAGCAGAAAAGTTTGAGGCATTTACCAAACAGGTTGAAGCTGTACCAATAGTATTCGAAAAGAAGATAAAAGATGAAGCACAAAGGCTGAAAGAAGCGGAATTAACTGAGCATCAGTTTGAAGGATTCGAAGTTTTTTCTTTTAAAGGCCTGCCTGAAGAATCATTTAAAACAAGAACTCGTCAGACGGAAACTCGAACTATGGTTTATCCTGAAGCAAAGCGGCAAAAGAACAAAGACAATTCAAAATTTTATAAAAAAAGCTTTATCCCTAAAATAAAAACTGCTGTTTTTATTGTTGGAGTTTTAAGCCTGCTTATTCCATTCTTGACCTGGTTTTACAGCTGCAATATGCGCGTCGAAAAAGACAATGACAGTAAGCAACAGGAAATCCTTGCAACAATAAACAACAATATGATTAAGTTTCAAGCTCTAAGTCAGAGAGCTCTGATCGAAGAATTTTTACAACAACAGGCAGATGCCATAGCCGACAGGTTGAAATATGACCAAAAAGGGGTAAGCAAAGCTGACCTGAAAAAATCAACCGATCAGATGATTGAAGTGCTTGAACAAGCAGGTGTAAAGCCCAGTCGGCTGGTTTTATTGCATAAGCCCGGTGGCACCGATCAACTTGCTCCGGATAAAGGCTGGCAAATTGTCCTGAATAAAGGAAAAAAGGAAGAATTTTTTTACCGAGAGCTGTTGGTAAAATTAACGGCCAGACTTATAGGTAAGCCTTATGATTCCGTTATAGATTTTGATGAAAAATTGTCCAAATTGATTGGCGTACATAGAGATGCAGAATTTTTATATAACGATTTACATGCGCGTGCCACTAGAGTTTCTATAAATAACATCTCTGAATATCTTTACTGGCAACCGATATTAATAAGAAATCCGAATCTCAGCCTTAAGCATGTAAAAGACGACGAGCTGGCGCAGGTTTTAAAAAATCAAGACTATAAAGACGTTCTGTTTACCGCCGGAGCTATTTTACTTACGATTAAAAACGAATATGTCGAAAAGAATCTGCTTAAAATCATCAAAGAAATTATTAAACATGATCGGCTTGAGTTTGCCATAATTGATGAAGAAAATAAAATAGAGAAAAGCAGTGGCTTCCCCTTGAATTATAACGATTCAATCCTGGGAAAGCCCGAAATAATAAGTAACGATTGGCTTATTATCAGGCAAAACCAGAAAATAAACGGAAAAAGTTTTAAAATATACGCTGCTCACAAGCTTACTCCCAAGCAACTGAACTATTTTAATGCCGTAATAATTCCCGCAATTATTTACCTCTTTTTGTGCCTTGTCTGGTACAGGTCTGTATATTATCAGGAATATATCAGCAGCAGCTTTGCCTGGCAGCTTCGATCAGGACTTCTTGCTGCTGCAATTGTTCCAATTACTACCGTATATCTTGTCAATGAATGGAATGCCATAGACCGCAAAAAAATTAATGTGGAGCAAAAAAGAATCGAACTGATCAACTATTTTGAACAACTTGAAAGAAGACAATTTTTTTATGAGACGAGAAACTGGGAAGAAATCGACAAATTGTGCTCTGCCCCATCGTTGACCAAAATTTTAAAACAAACAGATAAAATAGCTACAAAAGAAAATATCAATAAAGTCGAAACAGAAATAAGAAGGCTGGCCAAAGGCAATGTTTTATTTAATGAAGCGATTGTTTTCAGCAATCATTGCTGGCAACGAATGTTTAGCTCAAGTGACGTCGGGAGAGAGACTACGGATTTCAAAAGATTTGTACAATCTTTTATTAGCAACTATTTCTCTGACCTTGGAACCAAAACGATTACCAATGAAGAGAAAAAACTGGCACAGGCAGCTAAAAATGAAATGATTAACGACTCAGGACTGAAAATATTCCGCAACCTTTTTGGCAGTGATGCTTATTTTGCACTAACCAACGGGCTTGATATACCAATTAAAATTTTTGCCCACACCGGCATAGCTCTTATAAGAATCATACCCACACCTGAGTTGACAAAGCCCCTAAAGCTTTTTTACTGGATGGTGTTAGATCGGCGCAACGGATCGTTACGAAAAATTTTTAAAAATGATTGTGGCCCCTTTGCTGTTTTTACTGAATCAAGAGTTATATATGGAGAACAGAAGCAGCCGCGAGAGGGCGCTTACGTGTCTGATCTGGTAAGGTTGAGCCGCTGGGCTGTAACCAATAAAATTCCCATATCTATGCGAACCAACATCTGCAATGAAAGTTTTATTGCAGAGGCCCGCCTGGGAAGCTTTAACCAGGTAATGGTTCTGGTAGGCTTGATACCTGAAGACAGAATCATAAATCAGGTTGAAGCCAACAGAAGATTTCTTCTGCTTGTCTTGATAATTTCAGTTCTGGCAATAATTTTTATAGCGATACTTCTTGGCAATGACTTTATTTCACCTGTCAGACATTTAACCAATGGCGCCCATAATATCAGGCTTCAAAACTACAGGGTCCGGCTTCCTGTATCACGAAATGACGAGCTTGGTGAGCTTTTAAAATCCTTCAACGAAATGGCCAGGGGCCTGCAGGAAAAAGAAATAATGGGCAAAATGGTTTCAAACTCTGCAAGGAAAGTAACAGACAATGAAGACAGTCTGCAAAAAGCAGAAAAAGGCATGAAACTCAATATTGCCGCTTTGTATATTGCGGTTCCTCATTTTGCGACTTTTATAGAAACAATGGATTCAAAAGAATTAATAGAAGATCTAAAATTTCAAATAGAGCATATATGCAAAATTATAATCGATAACAATGGCGATGTAGACAAACTAATGGGCGAAAAAGTACTGGCTGTATTTTATAATGGTGATAACATTGCCAGAAGCCTCGAAGACGCATTAAACGCCAGTCAAGCCCTCAGGAATTCTGAACGGTCAGGAAACCTGAAGTTTCCGCTTACCATTGGCATCCATACCGGAGAGGTTCTTGCAGGTCTTCTGGGTGCAGGCAGTAACAGAGATTTCACCGTTATAGGTGACACGGTAAATACGGCCGCCAGGATTTGCATGAAGGGCTCGAACCTGCCCCGCGAAAGAATTCTAATCAGTGCATCTGCAGTTGAGCATCTTAAAGAAAAAAACTACGAATTACGAAGCTTCGGCGAAGTAGAATTAAAAGGCAAAGCTGCTTCACTTAAGCTTTATCAAATATTTTTCACAACAGGTTAGCTTTCATTCTCAAGAGTGAAATGATAAATTAAATAAATCATGAAAACTTTTATACAGCTAACAGCAACTATTGTCTTTATGCTGATAACTACGGCAACATTTTCCGGGAATGACTTTCATGATCTTATCATTCAAGGTAATTTTCTCCAGGTAAAAAAAGAACTCAAGCGCGATACCCGCCTGGCTACCATGAAAGACGAGCTGGGCCGAACCCCTTTAATGCTTGCAGTACAAAGCGGCAACTTTGCACTTGCCAACTTTCTGGTTAACAAAGGCGCTAAAGTAGATGCCAGCGACAATCTAAAAAACTATACTCCCCTGCATTATGCAGTTTTATACAATCATTGCCGCATAATAAAATACTTACTGTCGCGCAGAGCAGATGTTACGGCACAAGATAACGAAGGCAATTTTCCCATTCACATAGCCGCTGCAAATGGATGCAGCAAAGCAGTAAAACTTTTACTGATTCACAGAGCCGAAGTAAACAGTATGAACCATTATTGGCAAACTCCTTTACATCTTGCCGCCAGAGGCACAATAAACAAAAAAGAATTCCCCTATGCCCTGAGCAAAACCAGCAACTATCTTGAAGTCGCTGAGCTTTTGCTTGAATCCGGAGCATTTTACCAGCTTAAAGATGTAAATCAAAACATGCCCGCAACTATACTGGTTAAACACTGGCATGACACCGAATTTGCCGCCAGATTCCTGAAACTGATCAAAAAGCATAAAAAATAGCTGGTCTTAACAATAAAGATTAACTGGATTGAGAATGTTAATGCTTTACTTAATCGGGTTAATTTTTTAAACTGGTAAACACGCATTCAGATATATTTTGGCAGGAACTTTTATGAACGACACAACAGACAACACTTCGAATAAAACAGGCTCGGGCAAGAGGGAAACTATTACCGGAGTCTCTCTTCTGGGCAGTATAAAATTCAAATCCTGGCTGGGAATATTATTTTTAACTATTATTCCTCTTTTCAGTGTGGGTTACTACTCTTTTGATGTTCTTACGGGCATTTCGAGAAATCTTTTGATTGAAAGCAATATTCAAGCCTTTCAACAGGTGAAATACGAGGTAGATCAATACGTTTCGATGTATGAAGACCTCGCCCGATTTCTCGCCAATGATTCCCGGTTAAAAGAGCCCGGAGCACCGCAAGCTTCTGAAGCGTTAAAGCAGCTTGACCAGTCTTACGAATATGTTAACCGCATTGTTTTATGCAAACCCGACGGAACATTGTTACAACATTCAAAACCTGTTTCTGACGCTATAACCGGCCTGAATATTCCTGAAAAGATATTGGCAGGTTCAAATCAAACAATAATGTTTTCGCCAGAAGCCTTTCTGGTAAAGGCACCGGTAATCACAGCCAGTCAGACTTATAATTTAATTACAACCATCTCTTTTTTGAAACTGCGAAAATCCCTCGAAGGAATAACCTTTGGTACCAATTTTCATTATTATCTGGTTACAAAAGAGGGCGAAAATTTGCTGGATCAGCCAGAGTTTCCCCAGGAGCTAATTTCGGATCTGATGCAGCGCCCTTGTGGAGCCTATGATGTCCTGCCGCTCAACGATTCGGTACCGCCACAACTGGCAATTTCTCTGCCTATTCTTCATTATAATTTAAGAATCTTCGTTTTTCAGAATGCGGGTGAGGTTTATGCTTTTGCCAGCAAAGTCAAAAATAAAACCCTGAATTTTGTCATTCTGATAGCCATTCTGGCACTGATTCTCGGCACTTATCTCAGCATAAAACTTACATCACCGGTTATAGACATTGCCGAAAAAGCCCGGGAGCTCAGCGAAGGGAACTTAGAGGTTAGAGTGAAGGCAGAGCGCAATGATGAACTGGGCTTTCTGGCACGCTGCTTCAACCAGATGGCAAGAAAAATCAGAAACAAGGTGTTCGAGCTTACGGCACTTTACCGGGTTTCACAAATCATCAATTCCTCAGCGACATATCAGCAAGCGCTCGATGACTGCCTGAGTCACCTGATCGATATTTTCAAAGCCCAACGAGGCTCGCTTATGTTATTGAATGAAGATAACAGCAAACTCAGAGTAGAAAGCTACCGCCAAAGCGGGCAGATCGACAATGAAAGCTCAACAGATTCCAGAGGACAATTTGAACTGGAAGTCGGCGAAGGAATTGCCGGAGAAGTCGTCTCAACCGGGAACCCCGTATTGAGCATGAACTGTGGCGAAGACGACCGCTTTAAAAACTATGACGACAGCAATGGCTTCAAACCACCGCAAACCCTCGTTTCGGTGCCATTAACTGTACATAACACCTGCGTTGGAGTTGTTAATCTTTCAGACAGATCTATAGACAAGCCCTTCAACAAAGATGACCTGGATCTATTGTTGGCTATTGCCGCCCAGATGGCAATGTCAATTGACAATGCCCGTCTTCATGAGCTTACTATTACCAACAGTCTTACCGGCCTTTATATTCAGAAATATTTCTTTATCAGACTCGATGACGAAATTAAACGAGCACGAAGGTTCTCTTTTCCGCTCAGCATAGTGATAATAGAAATAGATAATTTCAGCGAAATCAAAGAAAAACACGACAAAAATATTGCCGAAACGATTTTGCGGGAAATTGCAACAATTCTAAAAGACTCTGTCAGAGCAACAGATATACCCTGCCACTATTCCGGCGATGATTTTGCAATAATTCTGGCCCACACCAATTCACAACAAGCCATGATTTTTGCCGAACGTCTGCGGGAACGTATTGCGGCTCGCACCTTCAAACGAGGCAAGGCAAGTGTTCAGTTAACCATAAGCATCGGACTTGCCGAATATGACGAAACTATTGAAACTCCGGACTCTCTGGTTAAGATTGCAGACAAAGCTGCATTGGCCAGCCGGCAGGAAGGCGGCAACAGAACAACTCAAAGCGAAAAGGAACAAAAAAAATGAATAAGCTGTTAAAACATTTTTCAATAAAAGCTATGATATTAATTTTGTTCTGTTCAGGCACTCTTGCATTATCTGCAGCAGACTACAAACTTGATTTAATTAAACGTTTCTACTCAATTGGAACTGCCACCATTAACGGAACCTATTATCCGGTAGGCAACTCAATAGCAAGAACCCTTAGCAGTCAAATCGACAACATTGTAGTAGTTGCAGAACCCACCGCCGGTTCAGTAGCAAATTTAAATTATCTGCAAAACAAACAGATCGATTTTTGTCTGGTACAAAGCGACACAGCTTGGCAAGCCTATAAAGGCAGCGGAATATTTAAAAATAAAAAGTTTCGTGAGTTAAAAATTCTGGCTTCACTCTATTCTGAGGTTGTTCAAATTGTGGTCAAAAAAAACAGCCAGATCAAAACCATAGAGGACCTGAAAGGTTGCAAGATCTCGGTAGGGAGTAAAGAAAGCGGAAGTGCGGCAAATGCGGTTGAGGTTTTAACCTCTGCCGGACTGAACTCCGATGACTACGAGCTGGTATATGAACGCTTCACCAGATCAACCGAGTCATTACGAGATGGTTATATAGATGCGGTATATTACACAGGCGGACTGCCCGCCGATGGAATTCTACGCCTTGCCGAAAAAGTTGATTTAAGACTTGTAAATATTCCGCCAAAGATCTGCAAAAGATTGGTACAACAATATCCGTATTTTTCCCAGGAAGAAATTCCGGCCGGAATCTACGAGGGGCAGGCCAACCAGATTTCAACCATAGGTCTGCGGGCACTATTTGCCACTACCGATCAAATAAGCACAAAGTTCGCCGGTAAAATATTATCGATAATTTACCAGAACTCATCAGAAATTGCGGCTCAGAACAAAGGCAATTTAATTTTTCGCAAGAAACAGGCTTTCAAGGGAACAATTTCGGAAATGCTACACCCCGGAGCAATTAAATACTTTGCCACCCAGGGAGTAGTTCCTGTTACACCCCAGGCCAGTTATTCTCATTCAAAGGTTCCTTAATCGTACATTTTTCATTATAATTAAATAATATTAAAA
>JBNJGH010000112.1:0-10388 GCA_051747585.1 Candidatus Rifleibacteriota bacterium | reverse complement strand
GGTTATGGCCAGGTCGCCCGCCTTGTAAAACGTAAAAATGGCATTTGTCACCTGTTATGGATTGCTCCGACCGGCTCAGTTACAGCACCATTTATTCCTTATCGGGTTGGTGTTTCCGAAGTGCCACCAGAATTCGGACAACATCGCTATCTTTACAAAGATGCCGGAAGAAAATTCCTTACTACTGAGTTTCAAAGTCAGGAAGCAACCTTGTTTGCCGGAAGACTGTTTAAAAGACTGCTTTACCATACAAGCGAAAACCCCGAAATCTTTCTTGAAGATGTTCAAAATTCATTAATTGAATTTGAGGACAAACTTTTTGAGGAACAAAAAGATGTTGAGGCAACAATTCAGGCTTTAATGAAAAGCGGAAACGAAGAACTGGCAGTAAAATATATGACATTTTATTCGAATACCAGAGCAAAAGATGCCCTTGAGCTGGGTAAAATTCTGGTTGATTATGTTGAGTCCAGAACCAGATTGAAAAAAGGCATTAGAAGACCCGGTTCCAGAAAAATAAATTCAGACGGCGGAACTACTCCTAATTGCCTCATAGGCCATGATCCCGATCAATCCGAGCACTGAATATTCTGTCTTAAAAGATGACTGATAAAAATAAATCCACAAACTTCAGTAGCGATAGCAAATCGAATGATGCCGGCAATATAATTCAGCAGGGAAAAAATTGCTGGCGTCTTGATCATGCCGTTCGAGCTTCATGGCTTATCGATGGCGAAAATTGTTTTCGCGCAATGCGCGAGGCAATGATTAATGCGGAAAAATCTATCTTTATAGTCGGCTGGGATATTCACAGTGCCTTAAAGTTGGTTAGAAATGGTATAGAAGATGATTATCCCGAGACTCTTGGAGACTTACTCGCTTTTCTAGCTGAAAATAAACCGGATTTGCATATTTACATTCTTGACTGGGATTTTGCCATGATCTATGCCATGGAGCGTGAGTTGTTTTCTCACCTGAAGCTTTATTGGAAAACCGGTGAGCGACTGTATTTCAATCTTGATTCCGAGCATCCGCTGGGTGGTGCTCAGCATCAAAAAATTGTGACGATCGATGATTCGTTAGCTTTTGCAGGTGGCCTTGATTTGACCAGATGCCGCTGGGATACCAGAGAACATAAAGTTAAAAACAAGCTTAGAATTGATCCGGAAAAGAATCCTTACTCGACTTTTCATGATGTTCACATGATGGTGGCAGGAGATGCAGCAAAAAGCCTTAGTCAGCTGGCAAGAAAAAGATGGAGTGATGCAAATGGTGTAGAGCCTGTAGAACCAACAGTTGTCAAAGATATTGGAAAATTATGGCCCGCATTTGTAAAAGACTGGATTGATAATATTCAGGTAGGAATCGCAAGAACTTTTCCGGAGTTTAAAGAAAGATCTGAAATAAGAGAAGTAGAAAAACTCTATCTTGACAGCATTGCCGCAGCTGAAAAATTTATCTATATCGAAAATCAGTTCTTAAGCTCTTACAGTATTGGCAAAGCTCTTGAAAAGCGGCTTAAAGAAAAAGACGGTCCCGAGATTATTATTATACTTCCCGAGCATATTCGGGGTTGGCTCGAGCACCATACAATGGACGTTTTACGGACTCGACTTTTAAAAAAGCTACATCAGGCCGATGAGTTCAAAAGGTTGAAGGCATATTTTGTAAGGCTTGATCAAAAAAAAGACGTTTCTTTAATGATTCATGCAAAGGTTATGGTTATTGACGATAAATTTGTTCGTATAGGCTCGTCTAATATAAGTAACAGATCAATGGGTTTGGATTCAGAATGCGACCTTGCCTTTGAGGCTAACAGCGAAAATAAATGTTTTGATAAAATCAGGAATTTTCGCCGTGATCTGCTTGCAGAACATCTGGGCGTAAGTATTAAAAAAGTTGCTCGGGCTGAAGAAGAAAATAAAACTCTCATAGCTGCCATTGATAGTCTGGCTGGCAAGAAAGATCATACTTTAGTTGAATTGAATAAGGAACTACCTCCTGATGTCGATCTTATAGTACCCGATTCGGTTTTAATTGATCCTGAAAAACCGGTATATTCAGAAGATTTTCTCGATTACGTTTTTACTACCGAAAAGGTAGAAAAGCCCTGGCAGTATTGGCTTAAATCTGTTTTTTTTCTCTTTATAGTGCTTGGGCTGTTGGCTTTATGGCATCTAACTCCTGCAGGTGAGTGGCTGAATATTGACAAATTAACAGAAATTGGCAAGGAGATGACTGGTCACGCATTTACCCCTGTTTTAATATTTATTTCATATGCTTTCGCCGGGATATTTTCAATACCAATTACCCTTATGATTCTTGCAACCGTTATGGTGTTTGGCCCATGGCTTGGTCTTTTATACGCTGTTGTTGGCTCACAAATTGCTGCAATAGCAGGCTTTTATGTTGGTAAATTACTTGGTCGCAAATTTGTCGAAAAATATTTTGGAGAAAGAGTTAGGAAAATTAGAAGGACATTGGCAGTTAGAGGACTTCTTACCATAATTACCTTTAGAATAATTCCCGTTGCTCCTTTTGCGGTAGTTAATATTATCGCTGGAATTTCATATATAACTTTTAAAGATTTTGTTCTTGGTTCTTTCCTGGGGATGTTTCCTGGAATTCTTGCCACAGCTTTTATAACAGAAAGCTTTGTGGAAACTTTAAGAGAGCCCGGTACACCCCGTCTGATAAATTTGCTGTTGGCTGGTATAGCAATTAGTTTTGTCTTTATATGGCTGAGGCGCTGGTTAAAACGAAAATATGCTGAATTATCAAACAACTCCTGAAAATGAATTCAATAGTAGCCCGAATAGACCAGGGTTGGCAATAAAATTTCTCTCTATTGGTTCTGTTGCTTTTCTTTGGTAGAAGCTGATGAAATTCTTCGTAAAGAATCCTGCCAGCTGCCAAGCCAGAATCTTGTTGCCGTTATTGGCAGACTTGTGCATATATTCATAATTTCTGCAGTCGAAACATGGGTGTTCCAATCTCTGGAAAACGGGTTGGTAAAAGCTCTAAATGGTAATTCTTCCGCTAATTTAGCAAGACCTGCTCCAACAACTACCGAATCAGAAACCGCTTCAGGAAAAATATCGTCTACCAGCGTCAGTAAAGAAAAAAGAGATTTTCTAAACAATGCCAGCTCGGCTCTTAATCCAAGACCACCAAACTCAATTGCCCGGTCCAGCACTGCTAGAACCCAGTAAAAACCGGGAAATGAACCTTCTCTTATCTGTTGAACGCTCCAGGTAGCGACTTTTTTGAGCTTTTCTCTGTCAGTGGCTATCCCTAGCTGTCCGAGAGCCTGCATAATAGCACTGGAATCAAGTTTTAAGCCTCCTATAAGAAGCTGCAACAAAGAGACTCTTTCATTCTTGGGTAATTCTACCGAAAGGCTCCAGTCGAGAGGAACTATTTTTCCTTCTTCATTTAAAAATATGTTTCCCCCATGGGGGTCACCATGAAAAATAGACCAGGTTTCTCCCATCCAGAAAGGTTTTGCTATCAAGCCATCAATTAATTTTTCTGCAATATCACGACGCTTGTCGGGATTTTCATCCAGAGCTTCACTTAATTTCTTCCCTTTTACAAAGGTCATGGCAGTTACTCGATTGGTGCACCAGGGAAGAACTTCGGGAATCTCAACTTCTTCGATATCTTTATAAAGTTCTGCCGCCCTTTTCAAATTTGCCTGTTCTCTTTCAAGTCTGACTTCATCAGCAACTAGCTGGGCTGAATCTGAAAGAGTTTCTGCGAATTCAAGCCTTGGAAGTTTCAAATTATCGCAAATCTTTTCTAAGGCTTTGCCAAGCTGTGGCCATAGTTCGAGCTCTTCTTTAAGTGCTTCTTCGGCCTCAGGCCTGACCACTTTGAAAACACCTGTCGTGGTTTTGTTTTTATCCTTGAATTCGAAAGGAATCACTACAGCAACAGAAGCCTCTGCAAGTGGCTTGTCTGCAAGAGCTATATTGGTTAAATCAATATTTTCTTTTTCAAGCAGTTTTTTTACATCCTCTGTTGAATACGCCGGAGTCAGCATTTCGAGTCTTTGCAGCCGCTTTCTAAGTTTCTCATCCAGGCGTTTGTCGCGTGCAAGCACTTGACCGAGCTTATGCAGGGTGGGGCACCTTCTTAAAATGGTTTCAAGTCTTGTTGCTGCATCTGCAAAAGGACCAAGAGCAACCTGTTCTTCGAGAATTGCCTGCTGTTTCTTATCGTTTAACTGGCTTAAAAACCAGGCCAGACCTTCAGAAACGAAAGGCTGCCATTTTCGATAACATTCTGGAATCAGGTCGTCAAAATTAATGCTGGAAAAAAGTGATGTCCAATCCATTGTCATACTGCTCCTTGGAAAATCTGATCTCTTATGCTGCAGCGTAGCATAAAAAATTGTGCATATCAAGCATAGGATGTTGCAATGCAAAAAAAGACCTGGTGGTTGAGCGTCAGTCGAAACCACCGGTTGAATAGTTCCATAGTCCCTTCGACTACGCTCAGGGACCGCTTAGGGTGTCATTGCGAGGAGTCCTGCGAAGCAGAACGACGAAGCAATCTAAGATAATTAACGATGTTTCCATCAGAATTCTTGCCTCAAAAGAAATCCTGATGCTACAAATAAAAACTGTAAAAATTATTTTATGAATTTTGTAGGCCCTGTTTTCGTCATTCCTGACCGGTTCGGGAATCCATGATGGTCGTTGTTTCTTAGGTTCTTGTTAAAAAAATAAGTATTATTTCAGGTTAAAAATTAATCGTTGAGGTTTTAAAATAAAAAATATAAAGTGCTTTTTATGATTACTATTAAAAATTTAAAACAATGCCCGCAATATATTGATCTTCTCGCAGAATGGCATCACAACCAATGGTCATATTTGAATCCTCAACGTCCACTGAGCGATCGAGCCAGAGAACTCGAAACACATCTCAATAAAGATTCCGTTCCTCAAACCTTTGTTGCTTTTGCCGATGAAAAGCCGGTTGGCTGCGCTTCAGTTCTCGAAAGCGATATGGATACAAAGCCGGAATTATATCCCTGGCTGGCAAGTGTTTTTGTTTTACCAGAATTTCGTCATCAAAGCATAGGCAGAAATCTTGTGCATAAAGTAATGCAGCATACAAAACAATCCGGCAGCAAAAATATGTATCTCTACACACCTGATAGAGCCCATTTTTATAAAAATATGGGCTGGAAAACCATCGAAACAGTTCAATACCATGGCGAAAACGTAAACATAATGTCATACAATTTACAAAGTTATTAAATGACAGATCGGTTCCTGAGCGAAGCTTATACTGAACGAAGTCAAAATGTCGAAGCGACCTCTTACCCGGCAGACTCTATTTCCAGATCAATTTTTCCATGATATTTTCTTATATTTTTTCTTTTTTCCTGATTTATTAAATTTTCCAGTGCCAGCTTTATTTATTCCGTCTTTGTCTTTGCATGTGTAATACTCATCGCCTTTTCTATTAAACTTTCAGGAAGGTCTAAAGTAGTTCTCATAATATTTTCTCCTCTTTTTATAATTTTATGCATTGTATTTTGCTTTTATTTCTTTCTGTCAAATATCGAATTTTCACCACGGAGCTGATTTTTAAATCTTTTCCAGCCGTGGATTGTCCTTGGGACAATCAGCCGGCGGTTTCACCGCCCGGCTTTCCTTTTACCAATAACCTTCCGGAAAAGCACCAGTGCTTTTTCGGGAGGTTATTGGTAAAAGGAACAAAGGCTGAAAAAGATTTCTCTGTGTAACTCTGAGAGCTCTGTGGTTATTTTCTTTGTCCTTTGAGGCTTGGTGTGAGGCAAATTCTTTTCTGAAACGAGTTGTTAGTCGCTGACAGAGAATTGCTAAATCCACAATCTTTTTTTTGCCGTTTAGCCGCAATTGTTGTATTATAGCCGGCAAAAGAAAATTTCAGGGAAAGGTGATAAAAATGAATATCTCTGATGAGATTAAAATTGCTATAAACAAGAATATAAAGTCTGTTAAAAATAAAGGTGCAGAATATGTTGATGCACGGTTCTACACCCACGACGACAGCGAAACTCTTTTATACTACGATGGAAACCTCGAGGCAAACGACTCTTCTTTTGAGAGTGGCCTTGGCGTAAGAGTTCTTTACGGAGGAGCCTGGGGCTTTGCTGCTACCAGTAATCCCGACGAAATTCAATCTTGCTTCGAACTTGCTTACAATAACGCAATGACAGCCTCCAAACTTGTTCGTATTCCTATGAGTATGGGCAGCAAACCCGCTCATCAGGGCAGCTATTCATCACCGGTTAAGATCGATCCTTTCGAAGTTCCATTAAAAGAAAAGCTCGATTTTCTTGCAAATATAGATGAAAACCTCAAAGAAGACTGGATAGCAAAACGTTTTGTTTATGCCGAATTCCAGAAGAAAAACAGCTTCTTCTTTAACTCCGAGGGCACCGAGGTAGAAAAAAATATTACTAATGTTTTTGCAAAAATGATGATTATGGCCCTCGATAACGAAGGCAAAATGCAACGCCGAAGCCATGATTTGTTTACTCCCGGCGATGGCACAAGAGGTTATGAAATGCTCACCGATTCAGATCTTTTTGCCGGACATAGTAAAAGAATAAAAGAAGAACTTGGTCAACTTATCGAGGCCGACGAGCTTGAGTATGGCAAACGTTCGGTAATTTTGCTACCAGGTCAGGCGTTCCTGCAAGTGCACGAAACAATAGGCCACCCCCTTGAACTCGATCGCATTCTGGGTTACGAGCTTTCATACGCAGGTGGCTCTTTTGTTAATCTCGATTCTTTTGGAAAACTTCAGTATGGCAGCAAAAAATTAAATGTCAGTGCCTTTGGCGATATCAGGAATTCTCCCGGTTCAATAGGCTACGACGATGAAGGCTCACCGGAACGTGACTATATGCTTATCGAAAATGGTTTGCTGGTTAATGCTCTTACTTCCAGATCAATGATTAAAGAAGCAAACGAAACCGCCGGTAGGGAAGTGTTTGAAGATATAAGCGGCGGTTGTTCCCGGGCTACTGCTTTTTATCGTGCCCCCATAGATCGCATGACCAATGTCAACATACTACCCGGGCAGGATGGCAGTCTCGAAGACATTATTGCCGACACCGGAGATGGTGTCATTCTCGATAACCCCGTATCCTGGTCAATCGGATCAAACCGAGAACATTTTCATTTCAGTTCTGAAATTGCCTGGGAAGTTAAAAACGGTAAAAAAACGAGAGTTTTAAAAAATCCTTCTTATCAAGGTCATACCGTGGAATTTTACAAATCTCTTTCAGCGGTTGGCGATAAGTCTACCTGGCAGGTTATGCAGGTAGATAATTGCGGAAAAGGTGAACCCAATCAAATAATGCAGCTTGCTCACGGGGTTCCTGTAATTCGCTTCGACAACGTTATAACCGGAGAAAGGAAGTAGAAAAATGATAGATCAAAAAATAAGAGATATACTTTGTCAGGTTAGAGATAAAGCAGCTGAAAACAATATTTGTGCCTCTTTTTGTTTTCATCGCGAAAAAAGTCACTTAATGAGAATAGGAAACAACTCTGTATCTTTAAATACATCAGAAAACTTAACCCGTCTCGATATAGAAGTTTTTGAACAAAACAAAACCGGCACCCATACCCAGATGGGAGACATCAGCTCGGTTGATTATGTGCAGAAAGCTCTTGACCTGGCCGTTGAAAAATGCGCGGTAGCAAGCGATAAAAGCTATAAGCCCATAATTCCGATAATTCAAAAACAAATTGATGAAAACAGCCAGTATGATAAAGAGCTTGAGCAGCTGGACCCGGCTTTTAAAGCCGAAAACTATAAAAAAATCATTAATACCCTTGGCGAAAAATACAATTATTCCGGTTCCTGGTCCAGTGGCTCGGTAGAAATTTATCTTATTACTACTGAGAATAAAAATGAAGCATGCCATCTAAGTACCGATCAGGACTTCAATATTGTTTTAAAACACCCCGAAAAAAAATGGGAATTAATAGAAAAACAATCAGGCTGGAAAAAAGAAGCTTTCAACGCTGAGCAGGCAATTACCAACTTTAACAATCTTCTTGCAATTTATGAAGAAATTCCGGGAGTAAAGCTTGAACCCGGAGAATATACGGTAGCATTTGGTCATCAGGCTCTTGCAGAAGTTTTAATGATGGCAAAATATACCGGACTCGGTGGTCGAAGCTGGGAAGAAAAACAGGGTTGGACTTCTGACAAAAAGCCCGGCGATAAAATTCTTGGAGATAATTTTTCTGTTACCGATGATCCGGCAAATGATTTAACTTTCCGCTTTGGTTTTGATTTTGACGGTTCAGAACGAAAAAGGTTTCCCGTCATCGAAAATGGCGTGCTCAAAGGCTTGATGTATGACAGCTCTACTGCGGCCAGATTTAACAAGCCGCTAACCGGTCATACCATTGGTTCTGTAAGCCTGGTAATGCATGGCGGCAACGATGCCGCAGATATACTTGAAGCAGTTAAAGACTATGATAAGGTTCTTTTTATTCCTGCATTACATTACCTCAACATACCTAATCCGGCTCAGGGTATTTTTACCGGAAGCTCCAGGTTTAACGCTGTTTTGATTGAAAAAGGCAAAATAAGTGGCCCGATTTTCTCTTCAAGAGTAACCGACTCATTTTCCAATGTGTTTTCTCATATAACTCGTATTTCTTCGCAGAGTAGCTCTGTAAACCTTTCCAATACCTATGACAGAAGAATGCCTGTTGCTTATTCGGTACCCCGATATCTGGTAGCTGAAAAGGTTAAAATTACCGACAGCGCCGATTCGTTCTAATGAATGCAGCTTTTAGATAAAGAAATATTCAAAAAAGTATTTTCCATCTCATTGCCGGCTATGGCCGGCTTTGTTGGTTTGATCCTTTTTGATATTGTCGATATTTACTGGATAGAAAAGCTTGGAACCAAAGCTGTTGCCGGGGTGGCTTCAGCAGGTTTTATAGTCTGGGCTCTTTATTCGTTTATGCAGGTAACCGGCTCAGGTTGCGCTTCTCTGGTGGCTCAATTCAATGGTGCCGGCAAAAGAAGATACGCCTGGCAGGCCATTACCCAGTCAACCTGGCTGAGTCTTTTTATGGCGGTTATTATAAGCGGTATTTTGTTGCCGCTTATTCGTCGCCCATTCCACTGGATGGGACTAGATCCTTTTACTCTCGAGCTTGCTGTTAATTATTTCAGCATTATTCTTTATGGTTTCCCACTGATTTTTCTTGATATGCTTGCGGGCAACATTTTTAATGCTTACGGTGATAACAAAATCAGTAATGCCATTATGATTTGCTGTCTTGTTGTAAATGTTGTTCTTGACCCCGTATTGATGTTCGGCTGGTATGGTTTTCCGGAAATGAGCAGTGCCGGAGCAGCCATGGCAACGGTTTTGAGTCATTTTCTCTCTCTGGTTTTGCGCCTGATTGTTTTGCGAAAAAGATCCTATATTCCGCCACTGATTAAATTTCTTCAATTTAAAACTTATTATTATCCCGCAGTTATCAAGATTGGTTTGCCAAATGCTGTAACCGGCTGTATCTGGTCACTGGTTTATCCTTTTTTGACCAGGCTTATTACCCCTTTTGGCATGACTCCGCTTTCGGCAGTTGGAATATGTCACCGCCTCGAAAGTGTGCCTTATTTCACTGCCATGGCTTTTGGCATTGCCATGACTTCACTTGTTGGTAATTCCGTAGGAAGAAGGGCGGTTGATGATATAAGCCGTGTTCTTGCCGCGGGATTGCGTATATCTTCCATAATTCTATTTCCGTATATTATTTTGTTTATTTTATTTCCCCATGAGCTTATGGCGTTGATGACTGATGATCCTCTTCTTATTTCCCATGGAGCAGAATATTTATTTATTATTGGTTTGCTGGAAGTTTTTATGGGGTGGGAAATGGTGCTTGGCGGAGTATTTACCGGCCTGGGCATTACTTATCCGACCCTTTTCATTACTATCCCTTTCACTGTGGGTAGAATTCCTCTGGCATGGCTTCTGGCTTATAAATTTGAAATGGGGGTTAAAGGCATCTGGTGGGCTATAAGTTTGTCTTCATTATTTAAAGGAATTGGCTTGCTGCTTTTGTTTTATTTGCTTAAAATTAAGACTGACGATTTTAAAAATTTAAAATTTATTGCCACAAAAAAGAGAAAAAAAACGTATTAATTTAGAGAGGTTGCAGTTTTTTTTGAAACCGAAGAAAAAGTTGTATTTTTTAACGAAATACATAAGGTGGGTAGGGTAATTGCAAAGGATAAGTTCTTTCTCATTTCGCATGCAGTCATTACAGATAGCAATAGCGGCATTGCTTCTTTTTCTGGTATTGGTTTTAAGCCCGCTTTATGCCGAGCAACAAAACGCTTCTTTC
>JBNJGH010000111.1:8161-10466 GCA_051747585.1 Candidatus Rifleibacteriota bacterium | reverse complement strand
TCTGACTGGTGCGGATGGTGCAAAAAATTCAGAGCTGAAGTTCTCAACCAGAAAGCGTTTCAAGATTATGCCAAATCAAACATGGAAACTTTTATTGCCGATTTCCCCAGAACAACAGAACAACCGGCCGAAATTTCTGAACAGAACGAACGACTCGCATCAGAGTATAATGTTTCCGGCTTTCCGACGGTCGTAATTATTACCCCTGAAGGAGAAGTAATCGAAAAGACTGGCTACAAAGAAGGTGGAGCTGAAAACTACGTCAACCATCTCAAAGATATTTTAGAATAAAAAATAAAAAATTAAGCAACAGAATTAAAATTTGCTTGACTGATACGACCGCTTGAGCTATAATCCTTTTACATTACCAGCTGGGATGGTGGAACTGGTAGACACGCACGTTTGAGGGGCGTGTAGCGCAAGCTATGCGGGTTCAATTCCCGCTCCCAGCACCGAACAAGCCTTCGTCTTCGACGAAGGCTTGTTTCATTTTAGTCTTTTTTTTAATTAAGCTCATTTCCAAGACCCTGATTTTAATTGATCGTTGTTGACATTTTTGCTGAACAACATGAAAATATTCGTATACTTTCATTTTAAATCCAATTTTCGCCCCAGGGGAAATCATGATCGATTACACTGAGTTAAAGAAAGCTCTGAAGCATCTTGAACTACAATTCAAAAACTTGCAGACTTTAGATGAATCCCAGCCGACATTGATACGTGAAGCAGTTGCCGAATCAGTTGTCCAGAGATTTGAAACCTGTTATGACTGCCTCTGGAAAGTCCTGAAAAGATATTTAACTGAAGAACTGGGTTTGCCGAAAACGCCAAACAGCCCAAAACCTGTCTTTAGAATTGCCTTTGAAAACGAACTGCTTAAAAGTGGCGTTGAAAACTGGCTGAATTATGCAGAAGCCAGAATTGGCACTTCTCATGATTATAGTGGCGAAAAAGCTTTGGCAGCCATAAAATTAATGCCATCTTTCATTGATGATGCAATCTCTCTATACAAGATTATGAGTGAAGAAGAATGGCTGTGAAAGATGTCTGCATTTCAGAGGAACAAAAAGCCCTGATCTTAAATCTTCTCAGAAAGATTTTGCCCAAAACAAAAGTCTGGATTTATGGCTCCAGGGTTAATGGTAAATGCACTGAAAAGTCAGACCTTGACATGGTTGTTTTCGCCAAACCTGAGCAGAAATTGCAATTAATGGAACTTAAAGAGGCCTTTGCCGAAAGCAATCTACCTTTTAGAGTTGATCTGTTTGTCTGGCATGAACTGCCAAAAGAATTTCAGAAAACAATCAGAGATGAGCACGCCGATATTTCTGACTAATCTTAGGAATCTGTCTATGTTTAACAATAAAAACGTAAAATACACACCTGATGAAGCTCTTGAAAAATTTTGGGGTTATAAGCTTTTTAGACCACTGCAACGCAATGCTGTTGACTCTTTGCTGTCAGGCAAAGATGCATTGGTGGTTATGCCCACCGGAGGTGGCAAGAGCCTTTGCTATCAACTGCCCGCCGCCTGCGGAGCAGGGCTGGTTATTGTCATATCACCGCTTATTGCTCTGATGGATGACCAGGTAGCGGCAGCTTTACAAAATGGTCTTGCAGCCGGAGCTTTGCATTCACAAAGCTCGGCTGAAATGCGCCGGCAAACTTATGCCCGTCTTTTTAACAATGAATTGCAACTTCTTTATGTTAGTCCAGAGCGCATGGTGGGAAGCGACCTTTTGCAAAATCTCAGGGTTAAACCGGCTTTGTTTGCCGTAGATGAAGCGCACTGTGTTTCACACTGGGGCCATGAATTCAGACCTGAATACCGGCAGCTTGGTTCCATGTTTTCGGATTTTGAAAATGTTCCGCGCCTTGCTTTGACAGCCACTGCAACTCCTCAGGTTCAACATGATATTAAAACTCAGCTTGGCTTGCGTTCACCGACCGAATTGATTGGTCACCCTGATCGACCCAATCTGATCTATCGAGCTTTTCCCCGACACAACCAGGCTCAGCAGGTGCTTGAAGTAATTCGCCGCCACCCTGATGAAGGTGGAATCGTCTACGCCCAGACGCGCAAAGAAGTGGATCGTCTGGCAAAAACCCTGACCAGCGCCGGAGTTAATTGCGCTCCTTATCATGCCGGTCTTTCAGCGAAGCTCAGAGCAAAAGCCCAGAGCGATTTTATTCATGAGCGACTTGACGTGATTGTTGCTACTATCGCTTTTGGAATGGGCATTGATCGCTCAAACGTTCGCTACGTCATCCATGCCAACACGCCAAGATCAGTTGAACACTATCA
>JBNJGH010000111.1:0-8061 GCA_051747585.1 Candidatus Rifleibacteriota bacterium | reverse complement strand
GTCTTTGGCTTAATGAAAGAGTCAACGCTTAAATCGATACGATCGTGGATAGACCAGCTTATTGTTCAAGGCTTTCTACTGGCAACCGAAGGTCAGTATCCATTATTAAAGGTTACCCAATCCGGTCTTGAACTCTGTAAAGGCAATGCTTCGGTAAGGCTTGGACTGCCAATTATAAAAAAAGTAAGCCGCAAAAAACGCCGATCGACTTCCAGCGAGGCCCTTTCTGATACAGATGCACAGATTTTTGAACAACTACGTAAATTACGACTGCTTATAGCTCGTAAGCTTTCATTGCCGCCTTACATGGTGTTTGCTGATTCGACTCTTATTTCTATGGCAGCATTAAAACCTGAAGACATCCACTCTTTAAGGCAAATAAAAGGAGTAGGCGACCAGAAACGCGACCGCTATGGCAAGCAATTTTTAGAAGTTTTAAAGGGTGGCGATCCCGAAGCAGTGGCCGACGAATTCAATTGAACTGCAGTTTAAATTTCAACTTTAACTGTTGCAAAGCCCAAGTACTTTTCAAGCAACTTTCGCCCGACACAAATTGCTAAAATAAAAAAAACCACCAGCCAGATGGCCGGTGGTTTTTTTTAAGCTAATTAATAACGATTGTTGAATGATCTGTTATTATTACGACGAGGTCTTTCTTCTCTTGGTTTTGCTTCATTAACCTTGATCTGACGACCTTCGAATTCTTTTCCGTTCAGTTCGTTAATGGCATTGTTGCCATCTTCGGTTTCAGCCATTTCTACAAAGCCAAAGCCTTTTGAACGACCGGTATCTCTTTCGATGATAACTCTTGAGCTTGTTACTTCGCCATAAGGGCTGAACATTTCTTCGAGTTCTGCGTCTCTAACAGAGTAAGGAAGGTTTCCACAGTAGATATTCATAATAATTCTCCTGAATAAAATTTCTGGTCCACTTACTAATACTTTATTCCGGAGAATAATTCTTACTAAATGTACACAAGGCAATCATAGCATTAAAATATAAATTTGGCAAACTATTCGTAAAAAAATTATTTGATATGTTAGTATCAAATAATACAAAAGGGAAACAGAGGAGATGTTATGGTCGTTTATACCGAATATGAGCGTGGCATGCGATTTATAGCAAAAATAATGTTGATTTTTGGCCTGGTCATGTTTATTCCGCTGCTTATTGTCGGCTTAACTGCAGTTCCTCTCTTCTGGGAAAAAGAAGGAATCGAAAACTGGCAAAAAATGATTGTCGGCGGGTTCCTTCTTGCAGGTCTGATTGAAATTTTAATAGCGACTTACCGACTTAACCGAGTGGTAGATTACGCTGTCATCAACCCGGAAGAGAAGGTTATCACCCATTTTCGCAAGAAAAAAGTTTTAAAAGCTTTAAACTTCGCCGATATAGACCATCTTCTGATTAACAGCAACGCTCCCCACAATACTGACAGCTATGGCAATAGCTCGGTAAAATATTTTTATGTTCGACTGCCGGAAATGGGACGACTTTCAATTTACGAAAACACTGACCTGGCGAAGGTCACAGCAAAAGCAAAAGAACTGGCAGATCTCTTCGGGGCCGAAATAAAAAATGAAACCAATGCCTCAGAATCAGATTAAACTTATTTGTCAAAAATGAACAGATAAAACCTGCCGCAAAAAGATTGCTGTCCCAATCTTATGAGACAGCAATCTCTATGCAGCAGTAACATCAAAACTAATTTTAAATTGAGGGATCAAGGAGTTTTTGAATTCTTTTGGTCTCGAAAAGACTGGTAGTTTTATCTTCGGCCAGCTTTTGAAGCTTATCGTTAAAAGCTTTTTTCTGAACTTTCTCGATGACATCAGTAATTTCGTTGGGATCGCCCTTTATAATCGTATCTTTCATTTTTTTATCAGGTATTACAAATTCGTAAAGAGGAATTCTTCCCAGATAACCAGTATTTCCGCAGGTATCACACCCTCTGGATTCAGCGTAAATGCCAGGTTTAAAATCAGGCAACTGCATCTGATCAAGATCAATCTGGCTGATTTCCATTTCTGTACAACAATCAGAGCACAGCTTTCTAACCAGCACCTGAAATAGAACTGCGCCCATTCCTCCATAAAGCAAATTACTTGAAACCTTAAGGTTTATGAACTGCTTAAAAACATCTGCCGGATTACGGGCCGTCATCTGAGTAAACACCAGGGTTCCACCTTCTGCAGCTTCAAAAGCCTGCTTCGCAGTCGCCTCATCACTAAGCGAGTCAAGAACAAGCAGATGGGGTTCGCTTCTGAGAGCCGCCCTGGTAGCAGCCGATACCGTCAAGCCAATTTGAGGCCGGGTCTTAATATGGGATACTCCTTCAAAAGTGTAATAGGTTTCTTTTTCTACCGCTATTATTGATCTTGAGCCATTATTTAACATTGCAACTCCGGTCAGCATAGTGGTAGTCTTTCCTGAGCCTGAAGGTCCGGAAAAAACAATTAAACCGGAAGTAAAATTCTCAAGAATACTTTGAAATTTCTGCCTGTCCTCGCTATCAGGAAACACTTTTTCCGGGTCAACAACTGCATCCTTCTTATTTATGAAAAATATCATAAGCTGTTCGCCAAAAACTGTGGGAAGAATCTGAGTGCGAAGATCCACGGTTTCGCCTTTTATCTTTATCAAAATTCTTCCGTCCTGCGGAAGTTTTCGTTCGGCAATATCAAGACAGGACATAATTTTAAAGCGGGCCAGCAAACGCTCATATTCGTCTTTGCTTAAAGTTCCCTGCCGCTCTAAATTAGCAGGGTCACCAAAACGCAATATTACCCTGTCCGCTTCGGGCTTAAAAAAGACAGCTCCAGCTTTCTTTTCAAAGGCACTGATTAAAATTGAGTTTGCCTGCTCCATAACATTTAGAGGGTCGCTATCTTTTTCATTCCCTGTTTCTACAATTTCTGATTCGCCCTTTCCAGCTTCAACAAGACCGTCCGCAATGTTGTCGGCCAGCTCTATCAGACCTTTATCAAGCCGGCCCTGTTTTTCTGCAGCTTTGACCATAGCAACATAAACATTTGTGAAAATTCCCGGAAAACTCTCCATACCAGAAGAAAGAGGAATCCCTTCTTTAAGTTTAGCTATAAGCTTGCTTGCAACTTTTGCAAAAACCTGATCATCACTTTCCCGAGAAATCAAATCAAGACTTTTGGCCAGAGGGATACCTGAACCGATCATTTTACCAAATTTTCTGGTGAATTTTTCCAGTTGGGTATTATTAACAGCCACCATTAGACAGCTCCTTTCAACCGGCCTTACGACCGGCAATCGAAATAAGTTTAAACTGGAGCTGATCTGGCGCCTGCTGGTCAGCTCTCGAGGATTGGGAATTCAGAAATTTCTCTAAAGCTTTTCGCTCAAATCTAATTTGCCCATCAACTATAAAATGAGGCAATTGTTCATATATATTAAGAATATTATGGGTATCAACTTTAAACCAATCAGCTACTTCTTCAGGAGTAAGGATCTCTTGAAACTCACTGGTTTCCATAGATTGTTCAATTACATTCATCGCTTCATTGACTGCTGTAAAACCTAAGTCAGGAACCAACACTTCAAAATCGATCAAATCTCTACAAAGAGAATAAAATCTTTCCTGACATGTACTGCAATCAGCAACATGAATTTTGGCCTTTTCACAATCGCTTTCCTGATAATAAAGCTCAAGAAGTTCTTCTTCTGTTAGGCAGCTAAGCTTCATTCTTCACCTCTTTTTAGATATTGCCGCAATTTTCTCACAGCCCAGGCAACCCGGGATTTAGCCGTAGGCAGCGGAATTTCCTGCAACCGGGCAACTTCAACAAAAGTAAAGCCCTGAAAATGTTTCAAAACAAAAGCCTCCCTGACTGGTTCTGATAAATTTTCAAGACCTGTCTGTATATCTGCATTTAAATCTGCATGTCCGCTAAAACCTGCCTGACTTATTTCAGAAAGGCAGTCAACCGGCACGGTATAAATTCTGGTAATCTGTTTTTGTTTTCTGATAAATTGCAGATACTTATTTCTAGCAATTGCATAAGCCCATGGCATAAATGCAAATTCAGGATTATAAGTCTCAATTCTTGAATAAATAGTTAATAGAGTTTCCTGCAACAGGTCTTCTGCAATGTTGCAATCAAATGTCATACGATACAAATAACCATAAACCGGCCTTCTTAATTGCTCAAACAATTTCAAAGCTGATTTTTTATCACCTTTAGAAAAGTCTTTTATTATTTCAGGGTTAATTTTTTCCATTCTTAACTACTAATATGCAAAATTTACCGGAATGGATTGAAACTTTTTTATTTTTTTCAGTTTTCTGCAAATAGCCCCCCATTTTCTGAAATTTAATTTAAGTATTCATAAAGCAGCAAAGCAATAATGATGGTGACGACTACAACAACAAATACTTTGAGATTCTGTTTAAAGGCATCTACAAAGACTGCCTGCCGATGAGTGAAAATAAAATTTCCATCTCGAGCTTTTTTTACTTCAGCAATTGTTTCTTCTGGCGGCTCGATAAACTCTGCACAGGTAAGCTGGGCTACATTCTTTCCCAATTCTAAAACTTCTCCAAATTTTTCCTGCCGGGCACGGGAAATCGCATAAGATTTTCCATTTTTAGTAAGCAACACAATTTGATAGTCCCATTCGGTGTATTCAGGTCCAGGTTTTCTGTGGCCGGTAATCGTGATGGAACCAATCTGGTCAAAATCTACAAAACCAGTTAACTTTTGATACGAAAAAATTTTGAAATTATAAAAAATTTTCTTCTCTACTGAGTCTATGAGATAATAGTTGTCAATACTCATACAAAGCTTTACAAAAAGAAAAAGCAAAATTGCTCCAGACGCAAACAAGCTAAGTGAGAAAGAATTAAAACCCGAAGAAAAAAACATTACTGTTGCCGCAACAATTGCAAGGAAGCTCAACACAGCCATGCCCGCAAAAAATTGTTCCGACAACGAATTGATATCAAGTTTTAGTTTTTTTTCAGAATCAGTCATTTTGAATATTATGCATTAGCTTAATAAATTCATCAACAAGGCAAAATTAATCGATCACACTTAAAAAAAATTAAATAAATGGTTTTCAAATTAAAATGTAATGTTATAATTGTGGTGTTACTAAATATTACAAGTTATTTTTTTCACAAACAAGAAAGGAGTTCTTGATGACTAAAATATTAGTTGTTGGCGGCTCAGCAGCCGGGCCCAAGGCGGCAGCACGCGCAAGAAGAATGGACGAAAACGCCGAGATTACAATTATTCAAAAAGAAAACGATTTATCTATGGCTTCCTGTGGTTACCCCTATTATGTTGGTGGGGTTTTTGATAACCGGAACCAACTCATCTGCACTCCAACCGGAGTGATTCGTGGCCCTGAATTCTTTATGAAAGCAAAAGGTATCAAAGCGAGAACAAATACCGAAGCAATAAAAATAGATACAGATAAAAAACAGGTCAAAATTAAAAACCTGCAAAATGGTTCTACCGAAGACCTGTCTTATGACAAACTGATACTTGCAACTGGTTCCAATCCCAAAATGCCGCCTGTTCCAGGATCTGACCTGGAAGGCATAACAACTCTGCAATGCATGCAGGATGCTGACTTTTTAAGAAAAGTGGCGGATGAAAAGAAAATTAAAAAGGCCGTGGTTATAGGTGGTGGTTTAATTGGAATCGAAACCTGTGAAGCCTTGAACCTTGCCGGTATCGAAATAACTATAGTGGAAATGCTGCCTCAATTGTTGTCATTTCTTGACCCGGAATTGGCCAAGCTGGTTGAAAACCATGTCCGAAGCAAAAATGCCAATGTAATTTGTAACAATGGTTTAAAGGAATTTTTAGGGAAAGACGGCAAACTTACGGGAGTTAAGCTACAAAACGGCACTGAACTGGAATGCGAGCTAGCAGTTGTGGCTATAGGCGTAAATCCAAATACAAAACTGGCAGCAGAAACCGGCATAAGAATTGGCAAAACACGCGGCATAGAAGTCAATGAATATATGCAAACTTCGAACTCAGATATTTATGCTGTTGGAGACTGCATAGAAGTCAGACAAAGATTGACCAACAAAAAAGTTCTGGCACCATATGGCGACCTGGCCAATCTACAAGGCCGCGTAGCAGGTGAAAATGCAATAAAAGGCAATAAAAAAACCTATCCAGGCACGATTCAAACTGGCATATGCAAGGTATTTGACTTCGTTGCCGGTTCAACCGGGCTCTCAGAACGAGGCGCACAACAGGCCGGCATTGAAAATTATGAAACAGTTATTAATGCCAGCCCCGACAAACCTGGCTTTATGCAAGGTCTTCTGCTGATTACCAAGCTGGTAGCCGACAAAAACACAAGAAAAATCCTCGGTGCCCAGTGCGTGGGACCCGGCGATGTTTCCAAACAGATTGCTCAATGGGCTATGGCCATTCAGGGTGGAATGACGGTTGAAGATGTGGTAAACGCTGATCTCCCCTATGCCCCACCATTCAGTCTTGCCGTTGACCATTCAATCGCTACGGCGCACATCATGCAAAACAAAGTTGACGGTTTGATGAAAGGTGTTTCTGCACGAGAAGTAAAAGACATGGGAAATAGCGAAAATCCTCCGTTAATACTTGATGTTCGCAACTCAGATGAATTTGAAGCAATGCGTCTTGGAATTGGCGAAAGACTTTTACCTCTAGGCTCAATAAGAGAAAAACTCAGCGAATTACCAGAAGACAAAAGCGCTCCAATTATCTGCTATTGTAAAATCTCACTAAGAGGTTATGAAGCAGCAAGAATACTTGCCGGTCACGGCTATACAAACGTAAAGGTTATGGAAGGCGGCATAATGGCCTGGCCGTATTCCCGCGAAAAATAAGCATTTTAAATTCCCGCAGCCTAAATGTTGCGGGATTTTTTAATTCCGCTCAAGCCTGCCAGAAAATTGACAGTACCCATGTATAACCTTATAATTATTATATTCGTCGGTACCATTATTGGAGGAAAAGTGTGGATTATAAGAGTATAAAAAGACCAATAGTTATACTATTGCTGGTTGTGGCGATCGCCTTTCCGGCTTCAGTATTGGCAGACAATCCGACAAGAGAATGGACCTTTATGCTTTTCATGGCTGCAGATAACAACCTTGAAAGCGGAACATCTCTTGATATAAATGAGCTGGAACAATACGGCTCCACAGATGAGGTTGCTTTTGTTGCGCAAATTGACCGTAATGGCAACTTTTCTCATAATTCCGAATTAACCTGGTCGGGTACACGCAGATTTTATGTCACCCGAGACAATAAACCCAATAAAATGTCTTCTGAAATGGTCCAGGACCTTGGCGAAGTAGACATGGCCACTCCGCAAGCTCTTACCGATTTTGTGGAATGGAGCAAAAAGAATTATCCTGCCAAAAAATATGCCCTGATTTTATGGAACCATGGCACAGGCTGGAAAGAAATTCAGCCAAGCATAATGGAGTTCGAAGGTACGGAAACAGCTCCATCTCAGACTCACAATTCAGACTTTGACATGTCAAATATCGCATACAATATATCTTATGATGACACCTCTCATTCATCTATGGATATTCCGACCATGCGGGAAACCCTTGCGAAGGTTAAAGATATTCTGGGGCAACCTATTGACCTGCTTGGTTTTGATGCATGCCTTATGCAGATGGCAGAGGTCGGTTGGGCAGCCGCTCCTTTTGCACTTTATCAAGTTGGCTCCCCGGATCTCGAACCAGAGCGGGGCTGGCCCTATGATGCTATTTCCAAAGCTTTAACCAAAAAACCCGAAATGTCTCCAATGGATCTCGGGAAAACCATAGTCAGAGCTTACAAAGCTTCTTACGACAGCGGCACTCAAGGCAATACGGCCGTAGTTCTTTCATTGTTCGACCTCGGAAAAATGGCAAAATTCAAGCAAAAACTGGACAATTTCTGTTTTGCTTTGCGTGACAGAATTTCAGATATCGACAAAATTGAAAAGTGTCGAAGAAACGCTTTAAAATATTCATACGGCGACTACATAGACCTGGCTCATTTTCTGCATCTCATGAGAAAAACAAGC
>JBNJGH010000110.1:0-10626 GCA_051747585.1 Candidatus Rifleibacteriota bacterium | reverse complement strand
TTTGGCTTTAAAAATGCAATGATAAGCTTATGCAACAGACATCAGACAGTTCAGATTCCGGCAGAAGTTCAATTTTTGCATACCTGAACAGTATAAAAACCAAGTTGGTAATGAGTTTTATTTTTATTGCTTTGCTGCCATTGGTTTACATTAGTTATACCATGTTGCGAAATGCTTCTGATGGCCTGTTAAATGTTATTGTAGACAACTCGCTGGCGCATTCGCGAAAAGCGGTAAAAGATTTGTTGCGTTTCGTGGAAAATCAGACCGAAATTGTAAAAGCGCTGAAAAAAGATGATGCCGCAAAAAGCGCTGATATGAACGGCTTTTCTGCAACCATTAAAGAATATACCGGCCAATTTGTTTCCATCGAAAAAGTTTTTGTAATTGATAAAAACAATCAAATCTTATGTGCTTCAGGAGAAAAGCTGCCTGAATATAAAGTTGACTACCGCAACGCGTTAAATGAGCTTAATGCGCGGCCGGTGTTGCTAAGATCTTTTTCAAATGCTGAGGGGCGTCGGTTCTTTGCTTTGATAACCCGACTTCAAGACGATTCCAGATCAGATTATGGCTTGCTTGTGGTTGAGCTGAATTCACTGCAGATCAGGGGAATGCTTGAAGATGCTGTTGTCGGAAGCAGTACAAGAGCTTATTTGCTTGATGAAAACGATAAATCCGTCGTTGCTTTGCCAGACAAAGTCAGGCATGATCTTGATCTTATTGATGGAAAACTAAAAATTCCCGAGTATGGTGTCTTCTCAATTGAAGATAAAAGACTTTCTCAGCCTTTATTGGCATCTTTGCTGCCCGTAGTGGGGCAGGGCTGGAAAATTCTGCTGGTTCAAAATCAGCAGGAGGTCTACTATATGGTAGAAACTTTCAAGAGTAATCTCTACGGTATATTGTTGTTAACCATAATAATAGCTGTGATAATTGCCTTTGTTATTTCGCAAAACATTGCGCTTCCAATTTTGCAGGTAACCCATGGTGCCAACGAATTGGCAGCCGGAAAATTCGATGTGCGAATAAATGTTAAGAACACAGATGAAATTGGTCAGCTTGCCAATAATTTTAACTTTATGGCTGACAGCCTCAACGGGAAGATGGAAGAGTTGCGCCTTGCTTATGATGAGTTGCATCGTCATACCGAAACAATCGAAAAAAATAACATAGAACTCGACCGAAAAGTTTTTGAGATAGGTATTCTTTACAAAATCGGAAAAACGATGGGCAAGATAGGGCTTGATCTCGAACGGCTTCTGGACGTAATAATCGATAAAGCTATCGAAGCTGTTGATGCGCAACGGGGTTCGCTTATGCTGATAGATGAAAACCAGGAAGCCCTTGAATTGCAACGCGTAAGAATATGGGATTCCCAGAGCGACAAAACGGTTGCAATTGAAGATTTTAAACGTAATATAAAAATAAAACCGGGCGAGGGAGTTGCCGGCAAGGTTCTGCAAACCGGTAAAATGTTGATTATTAATGATCCGACTAATCATCCTGATTTTAAACAATACGAAAAAGAAGAAAACCAGGTAAATCAACTGGTTTGTGTGCCGCTTAAAGTTAAGAATATGACCTTTGGTGTGATTAACCTGGTGAATCGAAAAGATGGTAAAGACTTTGCCAGCCGCGATACCAATCTGTTGCAGACCATGGCCAATCAGGCGGCGCTGGTGCTCGATAATACCAAGCT
The DNA here is from genome assembly GCA_051747585.1 of Candidatus Rifleibacteriota bacterium. Classification (GTDB taxonomy): domain Bacteria; phylum Muiribacteriota; class Ozemobacteria; order Ozemobacterales; family Ozemobacteraceae; genus DYKG01. The sequence goes on along the minus strand of JBNJGH010000110.1, from coordinate 8,924 downwards.
GTTTAAGCTTGCTATAACTGATGGTTTAACAGATTTGTTTATGGTCAGGCATTTTAAGATTAAACTTAATGAAGAAATTAAAAGAGCAAAACGTTATAACAAAATATTTTCAATTGTCTTTTTTGATATTGACCATTTTAAAAAGTTTAATGATACCTATGGGCATCAGGTGGGAGATGAAGTGTTAAAACAGGTTGCGAAAATTTTTAAAAACGCCGTTCGCGAGGATCTTGATATTGCTGCAAGATACGGCGGAGAAGAAATGATTGCAATGCTGCCTGAAACAGATGCAAAGGGTGCATATAAAGTAGCGGAGCGCTTGCGAAAAAGAATTGCAGAATACGAATTTGAAGGTTATGAAACTCCGCTACATGTGACCATAAGTATTGGTATAGCTGAGTATCCGAAGCATGATACAGAAGCCATGGAATTGATTAAAAAGGCTGACACTGCCCTGTACCTTTGTAAAGAAAAGGGCAGAAATCAAACTTCGATTTACGCCAAAGATATGGGAGTTGTTTCCGAAAAATGAGATATTCTCTGATTTTGCTTATTATTTGCGCAATCCAAATAGTTCCACTTTATGGGCAAAGTGATAATAAACCTGATATTACTCAGCTGGTTAATTTTATTGTTCTGGGCACCGGATCTACTACCGGAACCTACTACCCTCTGGGACGAGCTTTTGCAAATATGTGGTCCGATAAAATAGAAGGCCTGGAGGTTATGGCTTTTTCAACCAGGGGAAGCGTTGACAATCTCAGATTGATGCAAAAGCGCGAATTAAACTTTGCCATTGCTCAGGGCGATATAACTCTTTCTGCCTTAAAGGGTACCGGCAATTTTGCAAATTCGCCAATTAACGAGCTCAGGGTGCTGATGTCACTTTTTCCTGAAGTCGTGCAGATTGTTGTGCATGCCGAGTCTAAAATAAAAAGTATTGATGATCTTAAAGGTCGAAGGGTGGTAGTTGGGCCTCAGGGAAGCGGTAATGCCCTGACTTCGGTCGAAATCCTTTCTGCCCGGGGAATTGAACTTGATGATTTTGAGCCGGTTTATATTTCTTATGACGAGTCTATTCAGGCGATGGAACGCAAAGATTGCGACGCGGCAATTATCATTGCCGGTACTCCGACGCAAGCTGTTGCAGAGATGGGCAAAAGATTTCAGATCAGGGTTCTGAGCTTTTCTGCAGAAGAATATCAATATCTGACTAAGGAACTCGAGTATCTTACTTTGGTTGATATTGACCAGAACACCTACAAAAACCAGAACGACAGGGTGGATACCTTAGCGCTTATGGCAATGCTTGTTGCCGATTCCAGAATGTCAGATGAAATGGCTTACAAGCTATGTAAGGTTATTTTTTCCAATCTGGAAAGTCTGCGTCAGGCCCACGAAAGAGCCGGCGATATTTCGGTCAAAACCTTTACTGCGGGAATCCCCCTTCAATACCTGCACCCCGGCGCTAAAAAATTTCTCGCCGAAAAACAGTAGCTGCGAATATTGCTGAAATTAAAACTATTGCAATGCCCGTTTCCCAGACAAATATAAAAAAATATTTTTTGAGCCGGTCGAAGCATTACCGCATATTAGGCGCCCGCAATCAACCTTATGCTTATGAGACATTCCAGAGTAACCCGGAATCTTAAGTTATGGTTGCGACCTGGATATCAATGCTTTTTGCCATTTTTATCAGTTTTTTGTCCAGGGTGACTAAAGTGGCATTTTTTCGCCTGCTTGTAATTAAATACATTGAGTCATATGTCGGATGACTTATTTTGCATGAAAGAGGTAAAGCCTCTTCAAAAAGGTCTCTGGCATCAATAAATTGATCTACCATTTTATAAAGATAGTCAATTTTTTTCATTATATCTTCTTTGCTGTAATTCTGATATTTATGATATTTCCACATTACATTGGCAGCCTCATAAATAAAAAGCGAAGGAGCTATTACCCAGTCTGAATCATTTAATATTTTCACAACTTCTTTCTGGCGTTTTCCTCCCATAACTACTTCAACAGCGGCACTAACATCAATTGTAATTCTCATCTTTCACGATCTTCCCTGACCAACTTTACAGGATCTAATATTTTTTTAACTTGTTTTTCATGACTGGTTTCTTCTTGTATCTTTTTAAGGAGTTGCTGGCGATATTTTTTATTTTCTTTTTCCATATTTAATGCCTTTTCCAATAAAACTATGGTTTCCTGAGTAATGCTTCTTCTGTCAGCTTCAGCCAACTGGACAATTTCTTGATAAAGATGTTCCGGAAAATCTCTAACTTGTAAAGATGTCATAACAAAGCGCCTTTCACATAGTTGGTTATTCTCTCACTTTATTAATATTATAACATTTGACATAAATGCATGCAATATGCATAAATTGAGTTTGTAGTTCTTTGTGCTGTTTCGAGGACTCTACTGGTTAAAAATATATAAAAAAATTGCAAAGAAAAACCTTTTGCATATTACCCAGATTTTCAATAACCTAATAAAAGAGATAAAAAGCCCGTGTGATGATACGGCACCTTACTTTTTTTAAGAAATAACAAATATAAAGGAGCGGATCATGAAATATTATTTTGCCAAAAAAACGAATTATTCTTTCGAGGAAGCTGTAAAGAAAGTAACCGAGGAACTAAAAAAAGAAGGCTTTGGCATTCTTAGTGAAATCGATATTCACGAAAAGTTAAAAGAAAAGCTTGGCGTGGATTTCAGAAAATATCGCATATTAGGCGCCTGCAATCCTCCGTATGCTCATAAAGCATTGCTGGCAGAAGACAAGATCGGCACCATGCTTCCATGTAACGTTATTGTCCAGCAATTATCTGAATCAACCACCGAAATTGCTGCTGTCGATCCTGTAGCATCAATGCAGGCCATCGAAAATGAAGGGTTAGCTGATATTGCCAAAGAGATAAGCAGCAGACTCGAAAAAGTTATTAATGCACTTTGATTAACTTATATTAAAAAATTATTTAAGAAAAACTTATCTTAGTTCTATTCTAAAGCGTCGCCGGAATCTTAGGTTATTGATGCAACAGGTTTTGCGATCTGGTTATGTCAAGAAAAATATAAATTCGAACTTTATTCAGTCTGTTTGTCGTTTTGTCCGCATTTCTTTACTCTTCCGCATGACCCTTCAAACTTTGTGATATCATCTATACGCCATCAATATTTCGAGATGATCAAAAAGTTTTATTAATTAATTTAGGAGAAGCGGATGATTTTTTCCCAGCCAGGCTTTTGCCTGCTCTCTAAGGCAAATGTGTCAGTCGTAGTGCTGCTTTTTTTATTTATGTCACTTATAGTTGCTCTCCCTGATCCAGCAGGGTGCCAGGATTTCAGCGAAACCGCACCGTTCAATTTTTCCCGGGAAGATGACGCATTTCTTGAAAAGGTGCAAAAGCAGGCTTTCAGATATTTTACTGACTGTGTAAACCCCGAGAATGGTCTGGTTATGGATAAAGCCATAAACAGCAAATCTGTCGCCAGTGAGGTTAATTTTAATTACTCGCCAGCAACAATCGCCGGGGTTGGCTTTGCTTTGACTCTTTACCCAATTGGTGTTGAAAGAGGCTGGATAACAAGAGACAAAGCCCTGAGCCTGACCCTTGCCGCTCTGAGATTTTTCAAAGATGAAATGCAACAAAAAAATGGCTTTTTTTATCATTTTGTCGATATGAAAACCGGCAAAAGGGCTATGAAATGCGAAATATCCTCAATTGATACCGCATTATTTATTGCAGGAGCACTGTTTGCCTCAGAATATTATGCAAACGAAGAAGTGACTGAGATTGCCACCAGTTTATACAAAAAAATAGACTGGAACTGGATGCGCAATGATAAGCAGTTTTTATCAATGGGATGGACACCTGAAGAAGGTTTTATTCCTTCCAGCTGGAACCATTACTCAGAAGGCATTTTGCTCGGAATTCTCGCGCTTGGCTCTCCGACTCATCCGGTCCCCACGAATTCATGGGACTTCAGGCGCACCTGGGGTGATTACGATGGACACACATACCTGATTAATCCGCCGCTTTTTACCCACCAGTTTCCGCAAGTCTGGCTCGATCTTAGAAACAGGCATGACAATTATGCCGATTATTACCAAAGCTCTGTGCAAGCTACCCTTGCGAACCGCAGCTTTTGCATCGATCTTAAGCCCAGCTTTAAAACCTTTTCAGAGAATCGTTGGGGCCTGACTGCATGCATTGGTCCCAATAGTTATCAGGCCTATGGCGCTCCACCAAATCCTGCAATCGTTGACGGAACCGTTGCCCCGGCAGCGGCTGCCTGTTCAATTGTCTTTACCCCTGAGCTTTCTCTTAAAGCGTTACGAGAGTATTATCAGGGCACTGATTTCAGTGAAAAGGTTAAATCGGGAATGGTCGGGCGTTTTGGTCTTAGCGATTCTTTTAACATGGATAAAGATTACGTTGCTGATGAAGCCTTTGCTATCAACCAGGGTCCGATGATTCTCATGATCGAAAATGCCCGCTCCGGATTTGTCTGGAAACATTTCATGAAAATTCCTTTCATAATTGAAGGCATGAAAAAAGCGGGTTTTCGCGACGCGCATTTTACCGATTACCCCCCTCCAGACACAACTGTTTATCGCACTGCTGCCTATATGCCGCATCAGAGACCTGTTTATGAAGCCAATCAGGTTGCAGACGATTTTTCCATTTCTGCTGCCGGTTTTAAAGACAGCAGATGGCAGAATGCACCATCTCTTACTCTCGATAAAGACTATGCTCAGATGATTGTTAAGGCCCCGAAAACCATGGATTATGAGTTGAATTGGCGAATGCTTCAAAACAATAACAGTATCTTTTTCAGATTCGTGGTTAGCGATTCTGATCTTCATTCTTCTAATCCGGATAAAAGCATGTATCTTGACGATTCCATTGAAATCTATATCAATACCCGAAATGAGGCATTCTGCTGGCAGGGAAACAACAGTTATCAGATTATTCTTTCACCCGATGCTACCGGTAATCAACTCAGGGGCAAAGAGTTTATGCATGGTGGCAAGCTCAACAATGCTCTCAAATGGAAATACCAAAAAACAACCAGTGGCTACATGGCTATGATCGAAATTCCGCGAAGCGAATTTGAGCTTGAAGGAGTCGAAGAATTTGCGGCAACAGTGGCAGCACATGATATAAACAGCAGCAAAACCGCAGATGTAAAGTATAACTGGTTCATCACCCTGCCAACCATGCAGCTTGGCGAAATAAAACAGGTCGGCGCAGATGGAGCCCATGAATAATATGAAAAACTTTATAAAAACAATACTGTTGTTTACTCTACTGATTATTTTAACTACTGCGCCCCTCTATTCTGGTGAACAGGCAACGATTACTGTCTGGGCAATGGGTAGCGAAGGACTTCTTATCAGAAGCATGGCTGACAGGTTTGAAGCACTGCATCCTGAAGTTAAAATCATTTCTCAGTCCATTCCATGGTCTGCAGCGCATGAGAAGCTTGTAACCGGAGTAATCGGTGGAATGGCACCCGATGTCTGCCAGATGGGAACCACCTGGATGGCGGAATTTCATGCCATGGAGGCACTTGAACCGCTCGATCCTTTTCTGCATGATTCAAAACTGGTAAAAACTGAAGATTTTTTCAGCTCTTCACTAGTATCGACACATTTTGACGAAAAATATTTTGGTCTTCCCTGGTATGTCGATACCAGGGTCTTTTTTTATCGCTCAGATATTCTTGATGAACTTGGCTACAAAAAATTTCCAGAAACCTGGAAAGAATTAAAAACTTATTCGAAGTCGATTATGGCTTATAAGCGTCAGGAGAAACAACCCGGTTACGCCATTTTGTTGCCGACAAATGACTGGCAGATTTTTTTGATGTTCTTCTGGCAAGCCGGAGGTATGCTTTTTCCCGACAACGATCCGGCAAAGTTATTTAATCCTGAACCGGCAATCGAGGCTTTGAGTTTTTTGCGCAGCTTTTTTGCAGAAAATCTCGCTTCGCTCACCGCCGGAGCAGACATGGATCTCATTACATCTTTTGAAAGCGGTTACTTTCCGATGTTTATTGCCGGCCCCTGGATGGTTTCAACTCTAGAGACAAACAAGCCGGAGATGGCCGGAAAATGGGCAACTGCACAAATGCCGGGTAGAGCAAATCGTTCTTCGTTTATTGGCGGCAGCAATCTGGTCATGTTCAAAAGCAGTCAGAACAAATACTGGGCCTGGAAATTCATTGAATTTTTATCGACTGCCGAAAACCAGGCCCTCTGGTATGATTTTTCGAAAAATCTGCCGGCGGTAAAAGAAGCCTGGAAAAGCTCTTCTCTGGCTAATAACCCGCATCTGTCTGCTTTCAGAAGTCAGTTAGATGCAGCTGTGCCACCTGCTGCAATTCCTGAATGGGAACAGGTAGCAAACGCTTTATCAGAAACCATGGAACCGGTAATGCATGGAGTTAAAACACCGGCTGAAGGTGCAAAGAAAATGTCGGAAAAAGTAGCTGTTATTCTGACAAAACCTGAAGCAGATAGCGGCATTTTTAGTCTTGCAACCCGCGCCCTGATTCTTGCGGTTCTGGTGTTAATGGTTCTTGTAGCATTTTTCAAATGGTTCCCCAAAGAATCTGACCGAATCAGCGCCAGGAGATTTCAGCCTGAAGCTCTGGTCTTTGTGGTGCCGGTTCTGGTTCTGCTGGCAACCTTTCTTTTTCTGCCAATTTTAGGTTCGCTCTTCGCCAGTTTCACCAACTGGAACATCTATGGCATCAGTGATGCGGATAATATTGTATGGGTTGGCTTAGACAACTATCGACAACTTCTTTCTGATCCGGTTTTCTGGATTTCATTGAGAAACAGCCTGATTTTCGCCCTGATCGGGGTGCCGCTAAACATGGCATGTTCTCTTTTGACTGCTTTAATTCTTAACCGTGAGTTCATCAGATTCAAGGCTCTGTTCCGTGTCGGTTTTTTTATTCCTTGCATTACCACGATGGTTGCCGTAGCCGTTATCTGGAGATGGCTTTATAATCCGGAGTTTGGCCTGCTGAATCTGGGCTTGAATATGCTTGGCCTGTCGGGGCAAAATTGGCTGGCTAACGAGTGGCTGGCTCTGCCATCATTGATTGTAATGTCTGTCTGGAAAGGATTTGGCTACAACATGATTATCTTCATCGCGGCGTTACAATCCATTCCGGATGAGCTTTATGAATCGGCAGAAATAGATGGCGCAGACCAGATTCGACAATTCTGGCATATTACGCTTCCGATGCTTCGCCAGACTACTTTTTTTGTGGCGATAATGACCAGCATAGGCTTTTTGCAGTTCTTTGCAGAGCCGTATATTATGACCGGCGGCGGCCCGATGAACCAGACTATGTCGGTGGTTCTTTACATGTATAATCATGGTTTCAAATATTATAATCTGGGCTATGCTTCAAGTATTGCCTATGTGCTGTTTGCACTGATTTTGCTTTCTTCTATTGCTCAAAGCCTTATAAAGAAAGCTCTCGAAGGAGGCCGCAAATGAAAATGGTATCAAGAGTCTCAAAATGGGAGCGTTGGGCATTCTTTGCTTTTCTTTGCGCTTCACTGGTGATTACCCTTTTCCCATTCATCTGGATGGTGTCTACCTCATTCAAGGGCCCGGCAGAAATTTTCACCCAGACACCGACCTTTATTCCCGAAAACCCGACGCTTGAAAACTACGAGAAGCTGCTGAACCAGGCGAATCTGGGGCGAAGCTTCTTTAACAGTCTGGTTTTTGCAATCGGAATGATGTTTCTTTCGGTATTTTTTAATGCTATGGCAGCTTATGCCTTTGCCAAACTGAGCTTTCCCGGGCGTGAAAAAATCTTTTCTCTGCTTTTACTAACCATGATGGTTCCCGGCCAGGTAACAATGATGCCCGTTTTTCTTATTCTCAAAAATCTGGGTTTACTCAACACCTTCACCGGTTTAATATTACCCGGAATTGGCAGTGTGTTTGGCATTTTCATGCTGCGTCAGTTCATGCACGCTGTGCCTGAAGAAATACTTGAAGCAGCTAGAATTGATGGCTGCAGCGAATTCAGAATATTTTACGGAATCATGTTGCCCCTCTGTCGACCGATTCTCGCAACTCTGGCAATTTTCAGCTTCATCGGCGCCTGGAATGAGTTTTTCTGGCCGCTCATCATTATGTTGCGTGAAGACATGCAGACTTTGCCGGTCGCTCTGGCTAATCTTAACGGCCAGTTCAATACAGATTGGGGCCTGCTTATGTCTGGGTCGGTGCTGGTAGTTATTCCGGTTATTCTGGTTTTCCTGGTCGCACAAAAGCATTATATAAAAGGAATCGCCGCAGGCGGCGTCAAAGGATAGAAAAAGAAATGGGAGATAAAATTTTGAATACATTAAAAGGCAAATACGGCTATTTTTCCGATAACGGCGCAACTTACTGCATCAATGACTGGAAAACTCCCAGACCCTGGGTGAATGTGGTTTCCAACGGCCAGTGGGGCTTTGTGGTTTCCCAGGCCGGCGGCGGCTATTCCTGGCTTAATCATTCAATGCTTAACCGTGTTACCAGATGGAACCAGGATGTCCTTCAGGACAGCGACGGCAAATTCATGCTTATGCGCGATGAAGATTCGCAAGACTGCTGGTCTCTGACGCCTCAGCCGCTAAAACCAAAATACGATAGTTATCTTTGCAAACATGGTATGGGCTATACAACTTTTATTACTGAATTTAAGGAAATCTGCTCTGAATGGACAATGTTTGTGCCGTTAAACAAATCCTGTGAAGTCTGGAAAGTAAAAGTTAAAAACAACTCGGACCACGAGCGCCATCTTACCATGATGCCTTATTTTGAGCTGTTGCTCGGGGTTTTTCCCGACTGGCACCGTGAATTTCAAAAGCTGTTTTTGCGCTCGAGATTTGATGA
>JBNJGH010000109.1:0-10771 GCA_051747585.1 Candidatus Rifleibacteriota bacterium | reverse complement strand
AACCCTTAACTTTGCGCTGCAATTTTTTCGTTTCCATAGGTTGAATCTAATTTTTGGAAGAACCGCCTTGCCATCCGGACGCGGAAAAGCAATAACCTCAAATTCTCCTGCAATACTGTGATAAGCCCGGGCATCAGAGATCAGCAAATCATAAGGAACCCATAAAGTGCAGCAGACAGAATCATTTGCCCGAAACACGCTCAGGGCAAGTTGCTGCGAGGCCTCTAACGACAGCGGGTTTAAAACTCCTTCTTCTATGGCACGATAAAGTATTTTTATAGCACCATCTTGTCGGGCAAATGATTTTTTTTTATTTGTTCCTCTGTTTTTTGCCTCTCCAAGTACATTTATAAAATTTAAAAGGGTATTTTTGGAATAAAGCGATTCAAACCAGGGATATTTATAATTGTTTTTACAAAAATCAGATTCTAAAATATGGAAAAAATTCAAAAGATTAACTTCTTTTGAATCCAGTTGCCGATAGAACTCTTCTTTTACCAGCATAAGCCACACCAGATCAACTTTTTGAGAGGTTTCAACAAAGTCTGACTTTATATCTGCCCTCGATATTCCCTCTTGCAACAAAACAAAATTAGTGCGCTTATCGATTTTAATTGAACTGTTTTTTATCCAGGGCTGGAAAATCAAGGTCAGGTTTTCGGATTCGGGGGGAATCAGATTGAATTTAACCATCTCAAGCATTTCAGCAACAAAATCCAGGGTTGAAACCATTTCGACCCTTGTTGTTTCTGCCACTGCGGACTCTAATGGCGTAAGCAGCAAAATAAATATAATAATAACTCTAAAACTTTTTATAGCTTGTGCCCTGAATACATTCATATCTTTATGCTCTTAATATAACATTCAAAACAACAAAATTTAATCTTAAAAATCAGGCGCGATAAAATTTTGCTTTAATGAAATGGGGCAAAGATGCCGATATTAGCTTCATGAAAGGGCTAATTTCGACCTTAAAGTTTCAACTGGTCATTCTTGGGCTTTTGCTGGCCGGAATTTCACTGCATGCCTCCTTGATGCCTGAAGAAAAAAATGTAGATAGAAATAAAATCGATAAAATGGCCAAAGCTGAAAGCTACAAAGAATCAGAAAAAGAGATTTTTCAAGATTGTCTGGTAACAAAGATGGCTTATTACAGCCGCCGTCGGCTGGTTAAAATGCTTTCACAGCAACAGAAAATCATTCTGACATTTGATGATGGCCCGCATCCACGCACCACTCCTGAAATTCTAAAAATACTTAAAGATCGTAATTTAAAAGCCATATTTTTTGTTCTCGGTCTTCAGGTCGAAAAATATCCGCATCTGGTAAAACAAATTGCCAGTGAAGGTCATATTATCGGCAACCATTCATACGACCACAAAAATTTTACCAAAATAACCCAAAACCAGCTGATAGAACAAATTCAAAAAACCAACCGGCTTATAAAAAACATAACCGGAAAAAATCCCCGATTTCTTCGACCTCCCTATGGCGCGGTGAATAAAAATGTTCTAAGTCTGGCTCAGCGTGAAGAAATGAATATTCTGCAATGGTCTATAGACCCCAGAGATTGGAAATACCAGAACAAACATGTCATTTTAAGAAATCTTGCCAATCAGCTGGGGTTAGGAAGTAATAACCTAAGAGGCGGTGCAATACTGCTACACGACATTTACCCTGCGACCGTCAAAGCTTTGAATCCTCTGCTTGATTTACTTGCGGTTAACAATTATAAAATCACTGACATTCATCACATGGAATCAGACAAAGTAAATTTCTGGGCAGCAAAGTCGCCCGGGCTTATGCGAGAAGGTTTTATTCCAGGATTTCTCCCTTTCAAACTGGAAAATCTTTCAGCAAACAGTCTGTTGCTTAACATGCTTAAACCCAGGCAAAAGCAGGCCTTAACCTCTTTTGAACTTCTCAAAGCAAAACGCAACGGCAATCTTTTAATTGCCCTGACCAAAAACCAACTTTAATTTTTATCCTTGTATGTCTGCAGCCCTCACACGGAGGCGCCAAGACGCCAAGATCACTAAGAAAAATTCAGGCACCAAACCTCTTTAAACTATATCAAATTTGTCATTATATATTGGTCAATGAGCAAAGCTCGTGCTGAGCGGAGTCGAAGCAATCTCTTTGTTAATTTCGATCCCCAATAAAATATCGCGTTTACATAGCAATCGGATATCCCTTCTCGATTTTCTTTGCGTTCTTTGCGAACTTCGCGAGATTGTTTTCTTCTCTCGCCAAGGCGCTAAGAACGCAAAGTTTAAATTATTTTTTTCTTTGTGAACTTAGCGGCTCAGAGGCTTTGTGTGATGGTCCTCGCGAACCGCCCCTACATTTTTTTTGGTGTCGATGGCTGGTTCGTTTTCTTTACGGGCGGTTCGCGAACCGCCCCTGTATTATTATTTTTCTCAACTCTGTTCTGAAACGAGATTATCTTTGCACCGCCGCTATATTCTTTTATCTCGTAAACGGTTTGCAACTCATCCAGACCTCTAATTCGGACATTCTCACGCTTTACGTGTTTGATACCATGGGGCAACTGATTAAAAGTCTGTTCATCTACAAGAATGTTGGTGCCGTATTCTTTGTTCAAGTTTTCAAGGCGCGAGGCAAGGTTAACCGTACTGCCCATCACCGTAAATTCCTGACGACGCTTCGAGCCGATATTACCGGCAAGAACCAGGCCTGAAGCTATTCCAATTCTTATGGAAAAAGTTTCCATACCGTGGGCTGTCCATTCTTTCTGCAGCTCTTCCAACTCTTCAAGCATGCCGCAGGCTGATTCTACCGCGTTTCTCCCGGGGTAAGGCAAGTCACCCATTACCCCGAATCGGGCCATAATCGCATCGCCGATAAATTTATCTATTTCTCCCTGGTAATCGAGAATAACCTCTGTCATCCGCGACAGGTATTCATTCATTAAAGCAACTACTTCTTTCGGGCTATACCTCGAACTGAAATTGGTAAAGCCGGCTATGTCGCAAAAAAGAATCGCTGCTTCCTTGTTCTCACCGCCAAGATCTATACTTTCAGGATTTTTGAGTAAAGTATCGACCAGTTCTGCAGAACTATATCTCGAAAACATATCTTTGAGTTTTCGTTTTTCGGCGATTTCCTGCTCGGAAATTTTTTGAACTGAAGTAAGCTCATCTCTGGTTTGAACAAAAATATCGGCATTGTTCAATGCGCCACCAATAAAAGTTGGCAAAGCCGACAAAAAGCGAAGCTCGGTTTCTTCGATCTCAGTATGACCATCTGCAAAAGCCTCGATATGCACCACGCCAAATTGTTTCTCTTGCGTACATACGGGAATTGCGACCAGAGTGTTCGACACCGGCTTGCGATCAACCAGTTGACGAATTTCAGGGTCTTTTATGGCAAGAGCCCTGTATAACGTCTGGTTTCGCTTTAAACACTGAGTCAGCAAATGAGGGTGAGAAGCCGGAATAAACAGAACATCTTTTATTTTATCCGAGTAACCGCTCCAACGAAAAGGGTAAAGCTCCTCCTTGACCGGATCATATAAAAACATTATATAGCGGCTGGCTCCGACCTCTTCCTCTATAAGCTCAGTTACAGCTTTAAACACTTCTTCGGGATCAAGGGTGTCGAGCAAATGCTTAACTTTCATCATTACCATAGAAAAACGTTGGCGAACTTTCTCTATTTTATGGTCAAGTACTGTCTGCTTTGCTTGAAATTCTTTTTTAAGCTTGCGTGCATAGGAATCTTCGACTTTTTTCCTTTTAGCATCCGAAACTCTGAATTCTTCGCCGATAGATTTTTTTATAACGAAAGCTAATACTGCTATAAGAATAAAAACGACAATAACTGCCAGGACCAAAAGCACCCAGGGAATAGGCGAACCGCTAATGGTAAGATTGATGTTTTCTTCCTGTCCAGAAACATTTAAAGATATTGAAGAGAACAGGAACAGCAAATATAGTAATTTATTCTTACAAATGAGCATAAAAAAGCCTAATAATCTGGTGCAGTGTCTGATATTGCTGCAACATTAATACGAAACTTGTGATTCTGAACAATTTTTAAATCTTTTGCCATATAGCCTTTGGGAGGCGTCAAAACTAATGAAATTTCTATGATCGCGCCTATTGCATCAGCATCGGGACCATCGATCACAATTTCCTGATTGTCGGCCTGTTTTTTTATCGATGTCACTTTGAGCGCAACAGAATCGACATCATGTATTTGCGCAATTGCTTTTCCGCCATCTTTCAGCTCGATTTTTCGATTACTGCGCACAAGCTTAAAAATGCTGTGTTCTACTGTGTGATTTGCTGAGGGGGCAAATTGAAAATTAACCTTGGAACAATTCCAAACCAGAATATTGCCACTTGCTGCGTCAGGATTCGGATGAAATTTACATGGCTTTATATTTACGGTAATATCCGGATTCTGCATGTACTGTTCAACTTCCAGCTCATTTGTCGCTTCTTCAAGATGCTTGCGCAAAAATGCCCAGAAGATAGCTGATTCAGCGGTTCTTTTTTGCTTCCAGCTCGTAATTTTAAACGAGTCACTGCTGCCACTGTAAAGAGACATCAGTATTCCGGCAAACACTGCAAAAACCAGAATAGCGATTACTACTTCAACTATGGTAAAACCTGAAGCTCTTTTTTCAGGGCGCAGCAATTTGAACTTCAATAAGGTCCTCCAGTATTTTTTCACTGTTTCCGTAACTTCCCGATACTCTTATTTTCACATAATCTTTGACGTAACCCTTACTCTGTTTAGAAACAAGTTTGAACTCTTCAACTTTGAAACTATGACCACCGCTTATATTCACAGTATCGACAGCATCCAGACTATTTTTAATCTTTTCGGCCGGGGAACCGGGCGTATCCGTATCCATATCTGCCAGCCAGACATTGTTATAGGCATCGAGTTTTGCTTGAAGAGTAGTATCGCTGGGTGAATCTCTCAAGTCATTTTCAATTTCATGTATTTTATAAAACTCCGAGACCAGCACCCTGAACTTATAGACGGCAAGTTGCATGGCCGACCTGGCTGCCAGCAAGGCTCTGGTCTGTTCATATTGCCTGGCGTGACCTCCCTTCTGTTGCCGGGTATTCATGAGTAAAATGGTTATAAAACCAAGCAAGGCAGTACAAAATACCAGGACTACGGCAAGAGCAATACCTCTTTTTCTATTACAGTGCTTCATCTAGTCATATCCGCTCTGAAGGCCGCCAGTTCGACAAAATCTTTCTGACCGCTTCCGTAATCTACCCTTAATTTAATCACAATATGGTCGTCAAAACTCGAATAACTCGCGATACCAACTGGAGGAGGCGGTGGTCCTGGACTGGAAGGAGGCGGTGGTTCGACCCCATACTCGAACTCCAAAGCATTAGTGTGTATTCCTCCCAGATTTTGAGCGACAAAAATTTTCTCGATCTGAGCCGATATATTGCAGGTAATTTTTCCTACAGTAACAGAGGTTGAAGAAGTTACTCCACTATTGAAATTCAAGTTGCCGCTGAAACCTCCCGTTGGGGTGTCAAAAGTCACAGGGACACTGAAAGTTCCGCCCGAGATCATATCAGAATAATTGTAGGCCATAAGCTTGTTCATGGTAGCCTCGGCAATCTTTAAAGCTATTTCCTGATCCATTTGCCGGGAAGCAACCCCGTAATATTTCGAAAAAGTTCCGATTACCGGCAAAGCTGCAAGTGCAAGTATTACCAGAGCCATCATTATTTCAACCAGGGTTATGCCCTTTTTTTTTAACTGGTGTTGCCCCATAACGAATTAGAACCCTCTCCGTAACTTCAACCTGACTTACCATGCTCGCTTTCAATTATTCTTATATCGGGATTTTCATTATGAACCCTGAGATAGAGTTTTATTTTTCTTTGCAAACCAGAATAATCTTTTACCCAGACCTCGATAAACGGGAATTTGCCATTGTGAAAATAACTTATATTATCGCCACCGGTTGGTGGAGAACCAAGGTTATCAATTGTCGGTTCACGAAAAACGACCTTTATTTCTTCCGATATTGCAGCATTTTTGTCGATTGGTCTCTGGTAAGAAAAAGCCGGAACTTGATTTGGCACTTTTATATTTATTTCGCCATCGTCAATTCCTGTGGGTATCGGATGAATTTCGCCAAGAATTCCACCGGTGGGAGATTTCGTCGCCCATTTGACGTTATCATCCATCCACACACTTATAAGATATTCGACATCTTCCTGCAAAGGTGTTTGCAAAACGGCAACAACTTCGCCGCCAAAACCATTTCTTCTGCCGAAAGTAGTCTCGTCTGAAAGTATTTCATCCCCGTTTAGGTCTGTATCCGATTCCTTGTAATCCTCAAGACGAAAATGTTCTCTGATAAAATCCCGGTCACTTTCGCTCGATGGGTTTTTGAAACGATCAAGAAAAGATTGTTCTGCCGAAGTCGTAACAGGTGAGGGGTAGGCTTCGAGTATTTTAAAATACAGACTTTTTGTTTTGCTCACGAGTTGTGAGGTAAAAACAGCCTTTGTCGGATTACCGACAAAATTTTCGTAATCCTTTGCATTTGGCTCAGTCAGACCGCTGCTTTTTTTATAATCCGAGCATGAATAAATCGGCAAATCAAGCGGCTCTACTACCGGGGGGAAAAACAGCGTCGAACCATCTTTAACCGATCTTATTTTTATTGCCAGATTAGGTAAATCATTATCTTTGACATGTATTTTGCCCGTACCTCCTTTTTGATCGGGATCTATTTGATCCGGAGGTATCGCCTCTATCGAACCGGTTTGCGACGCAACCCATAAAGATGGGGGCCATGGTTTTGCAGTGGCTGGATCTCTGCCGAGATTGGCATAGCCCGAGGGCGGATTCTGCAAGCCGTAGCATATTTGGGGCTGATTTTCGACGATGTTCGGATCGCCGGGGTTTAGCAATCCATTTTCATCCCAGGCAAAAATAGTGTATTGCATAATTCCATAACAAACATTTGGCATAATTACATTTTGAGTCGTGCCGTTGTTGGGAACCTTATTAAAAGGCAACTGAGGGAACCATTCTTGAGCATCCATCCAACTCGTATCGTCAGGATACCCGTCAATTTGCCCCAGATAGATACAGGTACCGATAAAGTCAGAGTCATTATCAGATATGGTAAGGCCATCAACCTTATACCAGTCGCCTGTAGTCGCCTCATTCGGCGGCGTGCCAATTTCAGGAAATTCACCCCCGACGCAACCGTGAATAATGGGCGGAGTGCGATCTTTAAAAGTCATGTTAAATATTATACCGCTCTGGTCGCTATCTACCGAGAAACCCGGTAGCAACTGGCTATAAAGATAATTGCCCAGATTCACATAAACATTGTTGGTGGACTGATGATGCTTTGCCGAAACAATTACGTTTCCGCTGGCATCTTTAACTGCTTCTTCACAGACATTGACATAATCACACAAATCAGGATTATGAACGCAGGACTTTCCATCTGGCTCCAGGGTTATCTTCGGAACAAAAAACCATGGAGGCGGGCTGGGCTTCAGGCCAAGATAACAATTCATGACGTGTGGATCATCGCCGGGGTCGTAATCTGCCGGGAAGCCTTTCGATACGTCTGCGTAATGCCAGTCCCCGAACTCACCTTCCCCCTCTGCCTCTAGATCCATGAACTTTTTCATGAAATTAAGAAACCCGGGATCATACAATACTCTGCCGTTAGTGCTGTTGATCTTATCAATCAAAGCCCGCCCGACATTTTCCCGAACAACAGTGTTTTTAAAAGAATTGAGAACCGAATGTTTAATAATCGGGCCAGTAGTTGCTACAGTGGGCCCTATGTTGGTAATCGGATCTACATCTTCGTAAGTGTCTACCGGGTTCCCGAAGTCGCTGTCAAAAAGGCAATTACTGAACAACTCCATTGCCAACGGGTGAATTGTATAGGCGGGCTGAGGCAACGAGCAGATAAAAATCAGCAGAATGAAGGTTAAAATTAGTCTCCTCATAATCTCTCTCCTGTTTGTTCTTTTACAAGTTCAAGGGCCATAAATTCATAGCTTTCTTTTTCGGGGTGACCGCTGAATTTGCCAATCAACTGTCTTTCAACTTCTCTAACAAAATCAGGATACCAGCCTTTCTGCGGCCTCCCAAGCATACTTAAAACCGACTCTTCAAAATCATGGTTTGCCAGTCTCTGTTTAAGCATTTTTCTCGTCAGGCCAAAGAAATAATAAGCCCTGCCGGCGACTGAATCATTAGAAAAGCTGTAAGCAAAAAATCGTTGTGCTCCATCTAATTGTTCTGCCTTGAACAGACAAATGGCGGCAAAATAATTTAGCCATGGAGTGTTAAGCCCCCTGGCTAAATCTACCAGTAAAGGCAGATAGCTCTCCGGGCTTTTGAAGAAAAACGCCCATGCCAGCTTGAGCCCCGAAGTAAACTCACCGGGCGGGAACCTTGAAGTCAGGCTCTCGAAATTTCTGTAGGCAAAATAAAACGAAAAAGTCAAAACAATCGACAAAACTACCAGCAGTGAAAATTCGAAGCGATAAAAATTAACGTAACAGGAAAATCTGAAACCCCGATCTTTAAAAATTTCATCGCCATGAGAACAAAAACCCAGAGCGAGGCCGTATTTTCCAAGGCCGTAATAAATTTCTGCCATGAGCGGATAAATCACCTCAGGTTTGGTTTCGAAGTTTCTATAGTATTTCCATAAATCTTTTTCTGCTTCTTTGTATTTTTCAAGTTTTATATAAGCACGCGCTCGCAGCAAAAGATATTCGCCTTTGCCGGGGAACCTGTTCACCAGATTATTCAAAGCGATTACCGCCCGGCGCATTTCCCCTTCTTTAAAGGCGTCACTGGCGGTTTTTACGACCCTCTGAAGTTCGTTAATTTGTTGAATTTCTTTTTTTAGTTTCAAGGCAGCCTTAAGACCGGGTTCGCGCTCAAGCACCTGATTAACCAGCTCAAGGGCTTTCTCCCGCTTGCCATTGTCAAAGTGGCCCTGGGCTCTTGCCAGCAAAGAAACTGCCGAATAGAACTCAACATCATAAGAACGACCCATACCCGGCACAACTGTAATTCCTTTGTTTTTATATTCCTGTACCTTTTCTTTTACGGAATTTATATGCTCAAGCTTCTGTCTGGCAAAGCTATTGTCGGAACTCAATACCAGAAGCTCGCGAACTTTTTTTTCAGCTTCTTCTATATTTTTAGCCTGCAGGTAAAATTCTATTCTCTTGCGCAATTCTTCTTCTTTTTCATTCAAAGCTACTTTGAGCTTATTGCCAAATTCTTTGATTTCATCACTCTCAGGGGCTATTTTTTTTGCCCGCCGATAATTGTCGCGGGCATTTTTAAGCACTCCCCGCTCAAAAAACACTTCAGCCTTGCGCAAATACTCCCGAGCCTGTGAAGAAAGCGCCATCAAGCTCGAGCTGCCCGCAAGACAAAAAAACAAGCCGATTAAAATCAGCGCAGTTATTTTTTTCCCAATCCTTACCATACCTGTCTATATTGTATCATATTATATCTGTATTGGTACCCTCTCTGTCTTCGCTATCGCCATCGCTATCGTTGTCGATAAACTTTCTTTCTCGTGCTCAGCGTAGCGGTGCTCGTTATCGTAATCGGGCATCGAACTAAAATCGACAACGATTACGAGCACGAGCACGAAATAAGACAGCAGCACACAAAGCCGCTGAGCCAATGGGTTCACAAAGAAGAAGAATACAATCGAAAAGAGAGTTCCGATCCCGATACCGAATTGCGATATTTTGTTCGGGGTCGCTATCGCCATCGGGTTTCGGCTATCGATTAATATTTAATGATTTTTATTATTTCTTAGTGATCTTGGTGTCTTAGTGGCTCCGTGTGATGCAAAATCCTCACGCCAAGCCCCTAAGCCACTGGATTCACGAAGAGAAGAATACAATCGAAAAGAGAGTTCCGATCCCGATACCGAATTGCGATATTTTGTTCGGGGTCGCTATCGCCATCGGGTTTCGGCTATCGATTAATATTTAATGATTTTTATTAATTCTTAGTGTTCTTTGCGCCTTGGCGACTCCGTGTGATGCGGACCTCACACCAAGCCGCCACGCCACTGGGTTCACAAAGAAAAAAATAGCCTGTGTGCTCAGTATTTTTCTGCGGGCTCCTGAACAGAGTCGATTTCTTCTATTAAATTTAAAACATTTTCAGGGCTGAGACCGGTAAATTCAGCAATTTTCTCAATCGATAAGCCATTTTCGTGCATTCTTTTGCAAATTATAGCCTCTCCACGTTTTTCTCCGCGTTTTTCTCCGCGTTTTTCTCCTTCTGCCATCCATTTGGCAGGCCAGGATTTAACAGTTTCAGACAGCATGGCATTAACCTCCTGTAAATCATCAAATTCGGGTATTGATGCATCGGGATAACGACTGGGCAAAATTACTCGTCCCAGCCAGACGGTAAAGGCTCTTCTAAGACTTTGTTGTTCAGGTTTCTTGAGCCAATCAATTAATTTTGATACGATATTTCTTACTGTTTCGGGTGTTTGTTGGCGCTCAAGCTGAAAAAGTGCTGAAACAAGGGTTTGCAAACTTTCCAGTTCGGCATTACCAATCGTGCCCTCATCAATTAAGAGATATTGAAAATCAGGGGTATATTTTTCAAATCCTCTAGGGACAGTTGTTATATTCTCTTTGATATTAGTCGGAGCGCTCCAGCATAGTTCGCCGTTATAAAGGACTATAGGTAATACCGGAGGCAATTTATCACCTGATTTAACCGCTTT
>JBNJGH010000108.1:0-10782 GCA_051747585.1 Candidatus Rifleibacteriota bacterium | reverse complement strand
GAATATTAAAAAATAGCGGTTTAAATCCTGTTAAAACTGTGCTATAATCGCGAACATGATGTATGTCTAGGTTCTGAACCCAGGAGGTCGAGGCTTGGATGTTCAATTCAAATTAAGGAGAAAAGAAATGTCTATCAGCAAAGATGCTAAAGGTCAGGTAATTGAAGATTTCAAACTGTCTGACAAAGATACCGGATCACCGGAAGTACAGGTTGCGATTCTTACCAATAGAATCAATAACCTTTCAGCTCATTTTGCAGCTAACCCGAAAGATCATCATTCCAGACGCGGATTACTCAAGATGATTGGCGCGAGAAAAAGACATCTGTCATATCTCAAGCGCAAAGATTCTGAACGCTATCTCTCGTTAATCAAGAGATTAGGTCTGCGTCGTTAAGGGGAAATAATGGAGAATAAACTAGAAATAGTAGCATGTGAATTAAATAATCAAACAGTAACTTTTGAAACAGGCTTATTGGCCGGCCAGGCATCTGGTGCCGTGGTTGCCCGTTGTGGCGATTCTGTCGTTCTCTCGACTGTGGTATGCAGTAAAGAACCGCGCGAGGGCTGTGATTTTTTGCCGCTAACCGTAGATTATACTGAAAAAACCTATTCGGCAGGTAAAATTCCCGGTGGTTTTTTCAAACGTGAAGGCCGTCCTACTACCAAAGAAATTCTAACTTGTAGATTGATTGACAGGCCTTTGAGACCAATGTTCCCGGATACTTATCATAATGATATTCAGCTTGTAAGCTATGTTTTATCTTATGATAAGGTTAACCAGGTTGATGTCCTTGCTATGAATGCAGCTTCTTGCGCAGTAATGGTTTCAGAAATTCCATTGTTGAAGGCAATTGGCTCAGTTAGAGTAGGAAAATGTGATGGTCAGTTGATCTTGAATCCTTCAAGCGATCAGCTCGAAAACAGCACCATAGACATGATCGTAGCCGGAACTGAAGAAGCCATTAGTATGGTAGAATCCGGATCTGACGAAGTTTCTGAAGACGAACTGCTTGAAGCACTGGCATTTGCCCATGAAAATATTAAAAAGCTCTGTGCTTCACAAAAAGAGCTTGCAGCAAAAGCTGGCAAGGAAAAACAGCAGGTTCCAGAACTTCCTTCTGAACCCGAATTAGAAGAGCTTGTTAAAGTTTCTCTGATGCCTGAAATCAAAGACGCTTTAACTATTGCAGAAAAAAGCGAAAGAAATCAAAAATTCTCAGTTATTAAAACCAGGCTTGACGAGCTTCTGATAGAAAAATTCGGCGAAGAAACTGCTGAAGAAAAATCTGAAGCTGCCGGCAGAATTCTTAAAGAAACAACTTCACATGAAATGCGAAGAATGATTCTTGAGGATAGCTATAGAATTGATGGTAGAAGACTTGAAGAAATCAGACCAATCTCGTGTGCCGTAGGCTTCTTGCCCAGAACTCACGGCTCGGCATTGTTTACCCGTGGACAAACACAATCCCTGGGAGTGGTTACTCTGGGAGCAAGTGGTGATTCTCAGATAGTCGATGGTCTCGATGAAGGATACAAGAAAAAATTTCTACTTCATTATAATTTCCCACCGTTCTCGGTTGGTGAAGCAAGACCAATGCGTGGCCCGGGTCGTCGTGAGATCGGTCATGGTGCGTTAGCCGAAAGATCCTTGAGTAAAGTTATGCCTACTCCTGAAGAGTTCCCTTACACTGTAAGAGTTGTAAGTGAAATTCTTGCGAGCAATGGTAGCTCTTCTATGGCTTCTGTTTGCTCCGGCAGTATGGCAATGATGAATGCAGGAGTTCCTTTAAAGGCTCCGGTTGCCGGTATTGCCATGGGTCTGATTAAAGAAGGCGAAAACTATAAAGTTCTTAGTGATATTCTTGGTGACGAAGATCATTTCGGCGATATGGATTTCAAAGTTGCCGGTACCGAAAAGGGTGTCAATGCCCTGCAAATGGATATCAAAATTACCGGTGTTACTCTCGATATAATGAAGCAAGCTCTGAATCAGGCTAAGGATGGTAGATTACACATTTTGAATGAAATGAAAAACACTATCCAGGAACCAGAAAAAGAGCTTTCAGAATATGCGCCAAGAATCATTTCAATGGATATTGATCCGGAGAAAATTCGCAACCTGATTGGCCCCGGTGGAAAAACAATCCGCAAGATTACCGAAGAAACCGGCGTCCAGATTGAAACTAACGATGATGGCAGAGTTCTTATTATCAGCCCTGACTCTCAGGCTAATGACAAGGCTATCTTCATGGTAAAACAGGTTACCGAAGATGCAGAAGTCGGACAAGTTTACAACGGCAAAGTAAAAAGAATTATGAAATTCGGTGCTTTTGTCGAAATTCTTCCCGGAATCGAAGGCATGATCCACATCAGCCAACTTGATAACAATAGAGTTAACAAAGTTGAAGATGTGGTCAATATCGGTGACGAAGTTAAGGTTAAAGTAATCGAAATAGACGGCCAGGGAAGAGTAAATCTTTCCAGAAAAGCTGTATTGTCAGATTCCTGACCTCTCCAGACTTAAATAACAAAAGAGCCGCTTAAATTAAGCGGCTCTTTTTTTTAATGGTTGAGTTTAGCTAAAAAACAATTACAAAACTTTGTAAAATAATAGAGATTGCTTCGCCTCCGCTCGCAATGACACACTCCAAATTTGGTGGTTGAGCGTAGTCGAAACCACCAGTTGAACAGTTTCCTGGCCCCTTCGACTCCGCTCAGGGACCGCAATAGGGCTTCATTGCGATGAGCGTAGCGCTTGTGCTGAGTGGAGTCGAAGGGAAGAAGCAATCTAAATGCCACGCATTTGGGTGAAATCTAATAAGTTACTTTGCGAGCTACTTCCAGATCGAGTTCGGCTCTTTTGAGCATTTTCTGCATAGCCGCCGAATTAACTCTCGTGGCCATAGATCTAACTCTTAAAAGATTTTTTGAAGCCTGCTGGGTAGTTTCCCAGTCAACTTTTTCAATCAGATCCTTTTTGCCGGGAAATGCTTGTTTTAGAACACGTTGCATTTTTCGTTTCATGCGAACCTGTTTAACCTTATATTGAACGTAACCTCTGTCGTTGTTAAGTTTCATATAGCATTCGGCAATCATGCCAAAAATATCTATGCGATGTTTAACGTCGAGGGGATCGACATTTTGTAAAGCTTCCTGGAACTTAACCAGAGCTTGATCATAGTTTCCCGATACGAAATATGAGAGTCCCGACTCGTATTCTATAACCGGCTCTCTAGCTAATTTTACAAATTTTTTGTATTGCTGGGATGCTTTAGGTTTGGGCAGTTTTTCTACAGGCGAAGGCACGTTTTTAAGTGCTTTATCCATATAGTCATTATATGAGCTTATGGTAGCAGTCATAACATTAGAAAACATTTTTCTCTGAATTTCTTTTGCTTCTCTGGCAGCTTTATAAGCATTTGGATTTCTTCTGGTAGAAGTTTTAAAAGCGGATTTTTTAGGTTTCTTTTTGGTATGGCGGTAATCAGAATAATCAACATAGATACGGTTATGATCGAATCTTTTTTGATCAGATTTGAAAATGCTGGAGACAAAGTTATAAATTAAAAGAATAAGAATGAGCGTTATTGCAATTACCGGCCATTTTTTATCCATCAGAAACGTCCCTGTTGGTCTGTCGTGCAGAAGAAATCTGGATTAGAAATTTCTGCCAGTCTGGTTTGACTGTAAAATTTGGTAACTATATCGAGTTCTTCGTCACGTTGATTTTTTGCTTCAGCTTTACGGGTGTGAATTCTAAGGACGACAAAAGCCGTTTCGTCATGGTTGTCTTCGGTTACGGGGGTCGTTGTAACAGTAAGAGTTGTCGGGTCGGTTATCTGTGAATAACCCTTTACTTCGAAGTCTTCGATGTTTCTTAAGACTGTTTTTTCCATTTTGTTATAGCGGTTGATAAAATGATCCGGATCTCCTTCGCGAAATTCCATCGGATCTCGCAAAAACAAGAGCCATCCGGGAGTTCGCTTCTTGGTGACCTTGTTGTCTGCCCAGCTGTATTCATATTTGACTGCTTTGATCTGAGCATCACTATCGGCTCCGGTTGTTCTTGGTTTCCCGGTTGAATCGTAAAGAACTTCATCTAGAGGGGTTCTACCATAGGCAAATGAGTAAAAGCTGAATTTATTCTCTTCGTTGTTTACCTCAGAAAAGCGATAACAGGAAGCCATCTCTTCTTCGAGATGGTCAAGAAAAATTCTGGTATCTGCCTGAACCTGACTTTGACTGACAGTGTGGCGCATGGTTTCTCGGCCACCGAAATAAAAGCGCCAGGCGAATCCCATTAACAGGGTGAGTATTGCCATAACAACCATTGCTTCTACAAGGGTAAACCCTTTTTTAGTATTTTCAGCTTTGAGTTGCATATTTTACCACTACAGTTCCAAAACCAAGATTGAATTTACGATCAGGTTCCTGCCATTCAATATCCAGTTCGACACGAATTTTTTTATTGTCATCGGTACTGGCTTTCTCGAGTTTAATACTTGTAAAAAATCTTTTGTAATAATCGGGGTACATTATTGTTTCAGGATCACTTTCAACCAGCGGTCCTTCGACACGTCTTCCGACATGAACTATATCAAGCTCGGGATTTGTCATCTCCTTCTCGAGTTTTTTAAACCCGAGCGCTTTTACCTCACTTATGATTGTTCTACCCAGACTCTGAGCTATCATCAGGTTTTTTGCCTGAGCTGTCTGTTTGTGACTACTTTGAAATAAAACTATAAGCGGCAAAAGACCAAAAGAAAAAACTACCAATGTCATTAAAAGTTCGGGGGTAGTAAACCCTGTTTTTTTGTTAAAATTTATTGTCATTAGTCAGAACCGCCAATTGTTGCAACATGTTGAATTTTGGGACTCATGAAAAATTCGTGAACCATCATTTCGTATTTGTTTCTTCCGGCTTCGGAAGCGTCTATTTCTTTTTGAACTATCTCGTAATTATTTGTACTGGGTTGATTGAAATAAACCGGGCTGTTTATATTATGGACAACCCAGATATCACCTCTCTGGTGATCCTTACTCATGTAAAAATTTACATAATTACCCATAATAATATTGGTAATAGAATTCAGGCGGGTAAAGAAGCCGTTTTCCTTCCACTGGTCCAGAGTCTGGCTTGGATCCATTCCAAGAGTAGTCGGGTCAAGAATATTTCCCTCACTGGATTTAATTCCGTAACATGAATAAAGGCTGGCTTCGATAGTTATTCCCGAACCCTCGATATTAAGTAGTCGGTCGCTTATATCTGTGGCCGAAGAACTGTAAGGGTGATAGATAATATTTAAATGGCCAAGAGGAGTAAAGTTATCTTCGGCTTTAAGAGCTACGATACTCTCTTTAATTGTCATTGGTTTCGCAGGGTCATATTTAGTAACTAGAATGGTTCCGGTTCCTACATAAGTAACAGGTAAATCAACTTGTAAACTGTCGAGCCAGTAAACTCCGTTCAAGACCCATCTGCCTTTTTCATCAGTGGGTATGTCGGCCTGGTCTTTAATTTTTCTGGTGACAACTTTACGCATGTTAAACTTAAAATTTTCGGGGAAAAGATTTTCAAAGTTCTGTTCGGTTGACGCATCAAGGTAGCTGTCTTCCCCCTCACCGAAAATCCGGCCAATAAGTGGACTGGCAAGAACGCCAACAGCCTGAAAAGGTAAAGTTAAACGATTCCATAGCTTTGAGCCGAGATTTGAGAACACGCCGCCGATTTTACCAAGTAAAGTTTCAGGTTCGGGATCATTGTAGTAGCTCAAAGAAAATTCAAGCAGCTCTTCAGAAGGAGGAGTTTTAATGCTGTTGGTTACGTTGTTAAGTTCGACCTTATAGGCCCTTGCATAAATTTGTGTGGCTTTGGCAACATCAGAATCGTCTTCGAGCCAACGGTGTTCAAGTCTTAGATATTCATCATCTTCGGGGAATTCCTTGCGATAGGCTTCGGAATAATCAACGGTGCTGTTGGGCAGATATCTGTCTTCGCCGTCAAAAAGGGGCGAAACATACTTCCATGGTGTTCGGCAGAAAGGCCCTGCCGGCAGAAATTTTTGATTAACATTTGTTCCTCTGAAGTAGGTATCTTGAATGCCGTTTGAGTCGATATTTCCCAGCTTCTCCCAGAAGCTGATGTCACGACTGGGCAGAAGTCCGCCTTTTATAGTAGAATGGGCGCCAAAGTTAGGGTAGTTTGCCGCCATGTCTGCGCTGTCAGCTTTATCGGGTTTGGGTTCGGAAAGGCCAAAAATCAGCCCAAGAGTGTGGCGGGCATTATCCGGTGGAAACAAAGCGCGTCCGAGGGTGGGATAATATGAAAAACCATAAAAAGTATCTGAATATTGAAATGCGCTGTTGGGCCCTGGCCTGGAGTTATCTTCTCCGAAAAGGTTGTAAGCACCGTAACCTTGTCTGTCTCGTGCAAGTTCCGGGTTTTCGAGGGCGATAATAGATGGCCCGTGCAGATAAACCCTTGATTGAAAAGGTTGGTTCCACAAAACAAGTCTTCCGCCACGGGTGTCGGGTGAATTCATCTCATTTCTGATGACGTTTTGAACTGTAGCTGCATCTGCCGAAGGAATGCGATGAGTTAGAATGCTGAACAAACTGAAGTTACGCCCAATAGGGCCTAAGTTAAGTAACTTAACATCTTTTGAAATAGTGTAATCAATCTTAAGAGTACGCTTTTTATGAAGGGCAATGGTAACATCAAGCTTTAAAGTTAAATACCAGTCTCTCGAATAGGCGTTATCAAATGGTTCGGTGCGATCGGGTGAACGGTAATAGTTGTCCCGATCATTTAAAGGACCTTGATCTATAGGTCTGAGGTCTTTGATATTTGGAATGATTTTTTCGATCTCAAAACCGGCCCTGGTCATGTGGTAGTCTTTGAGGGTTAAAGCTTGAGTGACTTTATCTTTCATATCGGAAAAATCACCGAGCAAAGTCGGGTTCAAGCCGGTTACTCCGCCATCTGCTGGCATCTGTGACGAGGCTGCCTGATGGAGAAGCAGTTGAAAGGGCCCATCGGTTGATTTGTCCTGAAAGCGTTCTTCCAGCATTACAAATGCCTCATCGGCTGCTGCTTCGGCGAGTTGCCGCGCCATTGTTCTGTAGACAGAAATAGCTGACTGGGAGTATTCGGCAGTACTGCTCTGCATTAAAAACATTCCCATAAAAGCAAGCAGACCAAGAATAAGAACGGCCACTACATAGGCAAACCCTCTTCTGTTCATTCTTTTCTCCCACCCTTGTAAAGGGAAACTCAAATCTAATTATTAAGTTTAACACAGGCTTTTAAAAAGCGTCAAATAAGGAGTAGCCCCCGGAAATTTATTCGGAAAAGACCTGGGCGGAAAATTTTTCGAGCTTTGCCTGGGGATGTTTGTGAGCGCCAGGTGGCAACCCTGCTTTGAGGCAGAGATTGTCGAGAAATTCTTTTACATCCCAGTCCCATTCTACGGGAACCTGGGGCAGCAATAAACCGGAATTTGGCCCGAGTTGGAGCATTAGACCGTGTTTGCCTATTTCTATTTCATCTATCTTTTCAACTGGTGTCATTGGTGTCAAAACAGATATTTCGATTTTAATATCTTTTAATTCTTCATAGGTTATCGGATTGAATCTGGGGTCTTTTGTTGCGGCAGAAATAGCCATTTCAGGAATTGCATCAGCAAGCGGTTCAATGCCTTTTATAAACCCGATACAACCGCGCAGTTCGTCACCCTTTTTCAAGGTTACGAAAACTCCGTATTTTTGCTGGAATTTTTCATGGTTGAACTTGAAATCCGGAATCGGTTTGCCTTGAAGATGGGCTTCGAGAGTTCTTCTCACAGTTTGCAGTGCTTCCTGTTCAAAAGTCATTTTTTTGTTCTCCTTTGTAGTTGGGAGTTTCCCTGAAATACTATTCTTGTAACCCTGCATTAAAATAGCAGCGTAACCAACCACCCGGCTTGCGTCGCCGGAAGCCTTTGAAGAATCAGTATATTCAAGTAGCCGGGCAGTAGACGAGGCTTGTTTCATAAGATGCATGGCGCAAATAACGCCATTAAGGCCGCATAGCTCGGCCTTCTTATTGTGGCAATCCTTTAGCAGAGTTTTTTTGTCAAAATTAAGTACCGATTTTATTGCGTTTTTATCAAGTTTTTCTGCTTTAGCCTCTGAATGATAATGGGACCAGTCAGTAGAAACAATCAATAAAGTTTTGCCGGGGCGATCAGGCAGTATTTCTGCCAGAGCATCAGCAAAAATGATTCCGTTATCGGTCGGGCCGGAACAAACAGAAAAAACAGCGGGTTTTTCGGGAAAAAAATGCTGAAAAAAAGGCAACAGCACTTCAAGGCTGTGTTCTTTGCTGTGCAGCGGGGGGGATGAAATTATTTTTTCTGACTTTTCTATTAGTTTTGCCGTTAAAAACTCAGAAACAGGTGTTTTCCCTATCGGGGTTAAGTAATTCCCATCGGGCCATAATCCAATAGCTGCAAGGCCAACTCTGTGGTCTACTCCGACAAAAATACAATCACTAAATTTAATATCTTTAATAGCTTTAAACGCTCTTGCCGCGGTTTTGCCTGAATAAATCCAGCCGGCATGGGGTACAATTATAGTAATCAAGTCTGCGTCGGGTTCTATTTGAGTTTTTGTCGATATTTCTGACAAAAAACTCTTGATTTGCTGATTGATTTCTGCTTTATCTGCTGGATAAAAAGATCCGGCAATCACCGGCAGGCGATCGGCAGCGAATACTGCGCTGTAGTTGAACAAAAATAAAAACAAAAATAATAAAGAAAATCTTTTGCTATGCATTGTAAGTTAATCCTGGTAGAGTCTGCTTATAAAGCTTGAGCTGATGTTTCCGATGGCAACTTCCTGAACAGGTCCGGTCATGGAAATTTCTCCGTTTTTGCTCTGCTCGATTTTTAAATTGCCGCCGGGCATGTTGATACTGACCGAATCATTAAAGATGTTGTGTGAAATTCCAGCTGCTGCTACTGCGCAGGCGCCGGTGCCACAGGCCTGGGTCATGCCGCAACCCCGTTCCCAGACATTTACTTTTGCTTCGTTTTTAGAAATTACCTCTACAAATTCGACATTGATATTGCGGGGGTGATTGGGATGAGATTCGAGCCATGCGCCCGCCTTTCTCATATCATCGCTACTCATAGGGGATTTACAGAAAATAACTGCATGTGGGTTTCCCACATTCACGTAAACCGGAGTGAAAATCTGGTCTTTAAATTTCAATTCTTTCCGGTATTCCTGTTTGACAAGTTCGCCACTGGCAACCAGATCAAAATCAGGCTTTCCAATCTCTGCCCGGTAGAATGATTCTCCATGTCTTACGCCGATGAAATTTACTTCGGTTGTACCCTTCGTTGTTTCAATTAAGACCGGATTTACGCCGAGCTGCAATTTATTGAAAATATGAGCAACACCTCGAATCGCATTGCCGCACATTTCGGCTTCGCTACCATCTGAATTAAATATTTGCATGCGACAGTGGTGCTGGAGATTAATTGGATTCTGGACAAATACCAGGCCATCGGCACCAAGACCTCTGGCAGGGTCACAAAGCAGTTGGACCGATTTTGATTCTTTCAAAAATTCCAGCTGTTGAAAGCATTCATCAAAGAAAATGAAACAATTGCCAAGGCCATGCAGTTTGCGAAATCCAATCATAAGCGCCTCCCTTTTCTAGTCAGTGTATAATATATGTAATAGCAGCAAAAATTGCCAGTACAACAAGCAAAAATACAAAAACCAGTTTCATTTCTTTCTTGTCGATTTCAAGATTTTTGTAATTGCCTGCTACAAAAATAATCGCCATGAATGGCAATACCGGCAGCCCTTTTGAAGTTATGATTGCTGCAGAGAAAGCAATAACAAAAGAAGCAGAAAGTAACAATGTGTTTTTCAATGTTCCCAGCCCGTATCTTATTGATGCCTGAAAGAATATGGCAAAAAAGAGAAAATCTGTAAGACCTATAAGATACGGAATTTCATTGTCAGTAATTAGAGGAAAACGTAAAAGAAAATAGTTAATATGAGGAGAAATTATTATTTTGGCAGTTGCCCCGGCAGATACACTCCAGATATCGGCGATTGTGGCAACCAGAGCAATTGGAATCAGATGGCTCAGTTTGTCTATTCCTTTTGCTATCCAGAGGCCTACCCCTGATGCCAGAACAAGCTGAGCGATCGATAAAATTATTATCAAGTGAACAGCTTCTTTAAATAATCCTGAGCCAAACTCTGAGATTTCTTCGAAAATTTTGTTTCTAATCGGTAAAACTATTTTTTCGACGCCGGGTTGGAGAATATTGTAGCGACATGTTAGAAACAAAAGTTCGCCAGGTGCTGCAGAAGTCTGGTTTATCAGTTCTGCACGTCTAACCAGAGGGCCTGCTGCAGTAAAAACTATTACAAGGCCTGCTACTCCAATTAAAAGATATATCTGTCTGCTTAAATCAAGTTTTGAAAAACCTTTAACAACCCATACAGATAGAATAACCAGCATGGATGCAGATAAAAAATAGGCTGCAGCCTTGCTGTCTATGGTTATTTGCTGCCCGGCAAGGCGAAAAATAAGAAAAAAACAAACCCAGCCAACGATGGCGGTTATAAGAGTCGAACCTTTAAAATTTCGATTAGTTTCGGTCACTTGTATTTGCTAAGAAGTTTTTTGCTTTCAGAAGCAAGTTTAATTATATCCAGATCGGTATTCGCCTTTATAGCTTCGGTATAGGCTTCTTTGGCTTTCTTGTATTCTTT
>JBNJGH010000107.1:0-10871 GCA_051747585.1 Candidatus Rifleibacteriota bacterium | reverse complement strand
GGCGTTGATAGTGAGATCCTGGAAAAGGGAATGAGTATCTATAACTATATAATCAAACTGTTGGCGGGCAATCTCGACAATCTTGCGCAGGTGATTGGAAGTAATGGTTTCTGATTGTTCGGGCTTAAACGGCGAAGCAAGAATATGAAAGCCGATTGGATGCTTAACCAGAAAGCTTTTGAAGGTTTCTCCATCTTCGATAGGAGCATCAATCATGTCGGCAATTGTTCTGCTTGCTTTTAAACCGAGCATAAATGCTATTTCACCAAACTGAAGATCCAGGTCTATTAAAAGAACTTCTTTTTTTACATACTTGGCAATGCCTGCGACCATGTTGGTCGAAAATACGGTTTTACCGCATCCGCCTTTAGGGCTGAAAACCACAAAAACTTTTCCGCTTTTTTCGTCGGCTTTTTCTTTTTCTTTCTCTGTTGCACTTCTGAATCTTTTGCTGAGCGCCGTCATAATGCGAAGCGCTATAAAAGAATTAAGACGAAGAAGCATGTCAAAGTTAAGCTTGTCGATTTCGAGCAGATTACACTCGGTAGCAGTTTTTATGGTGGCATTTCTTGGCGCACCCTCAATAAGAGCCATTTCTCCAAAAAAATTACTTTCATCTTTATGGCTGATGTCGGTAACTTTTTTTTCTGTGTCGCCTTCTGACTTGTAGACTTCAACTGTGCCTTCTTTTAAAAGGTAAAAGGCGTCTCCTTTTTCTCCTTCTTTAAAAAGAACTGTGCCCGAGGGCAGTGATCGTTCTTTTACAACTTCAGAAATTTTTTCTAGATCGGAATCTTCTAAGCCGTTAAATAGTGGTATTTGTTTTAGAATATCAATGATATGAACCACATCCTCTCCTGGAGAATTTTAAACATTAAGAAAAACCCTTTTTACTCAGGTTTTGTGTCATCTTTTGTGTCGCCTTTGTCAGGGATATTTTGCGTATCTGATTGTTTGCTTTTGCTTTCATCTTCATCACCAGCAATACCCATGATTTTATTATAAATTTTTTCGCCTACTTCTGGTTTTAGTATCTTTTCCCAGATAGTTTGTTTTTCATTCATAGATATAAGCTTAACTTCTTTATCGTTAATAGCTATAAAGGCTACCGGCTCAATAGTAGCACCGCCACCTGAACCGCCGCCAAAGTTGCTTGATTCGTTCTTGCCTGAGCCGCCTCCGGCACCAAAACCAAAGGAAACACGGGTTACGGGAATAACTGTCCAGTTATTACAGGTGGTTGGTTCACCAATAATAGTCTTAGAATTAATTGCCACTTTTAGTTCTGACAGTACTGTTTTTATTAAATTATCAATAGCCATTTTGCTGTAGAACCTCCTGAATTACCTGATTATATTACCAGATTAATTATTAATAGAGAAATTTTTTTTTAATGCTCTTTTTTCTGAGCGCGATACCATTTGAACAAATTGTAGAATTCTTTCCACAAAACCTTTTCGAAAAGAAGAGAGAAAAAAGCAAAAACAAAACGCCAGGGTTTAATTATTGCTGCCGTTTTTGCCCGGGTATAAACTGTTGGTTGCCCAAACAGCGGAACGGGAATGAATTCAATGCCAAAACGCTGCATTACACCTGAGAAAATCGAAAGATTTCCTTGAAACATGCCGGTTAAGTAAGGCTCATGAAGTGCATATTTTAACAGTATTGCAGAATTTTTTATTTCAAAGCCCGATTTTGCCCTTTTCCAGAGTTTTTTGAGTATGGGCTTAAGTAGCTTGTATTTTTTTAAAAAGACTTTTAGCCATTTTTTACCCATTAAATACTTGCGCGAAATCTTTTTGCGCAGTTGGCGCAAACGTTTTCTTATGGTTACTGTGGTCTTTTCCCCTTTTTTGGGCTCTTCATCCAGGTCTTCTCGTTGCCGGGAATCAGATTCTTTGTCGCCGGCGAATGGGTCAGTTTCTGACAGTGGTTTAACCGGCCGGTTGATATCTTTGTCGCTTGCGGGTTTAACTTCGCTTGTCTCAATATCTTCAATTTCTTCTTCTGAACTGTGGCTTGAACCGGTTTCAGCAATAAGGGCCTCGTCATTTTTATCTTCGCTTTTATGATCTGTTTCTTTTTTCTCGCTTTCGCTTTTGTCGAATGAAGAAGGTTTTGCAGAATCAGGTTCTTTTTCTTCTTTTCCGGGCTGTTGTAAATCTGGTTTAGATTCACCTTCTGTCCTTTTAACTGATTTATCAGAAAAGTCAGATTTTTCAGATTGGTCAGGCGATTTCTTTGTGGAATCAGAAGGGTCTATGTCTGGTGGGGGCTGATCGGAATCTTTAGCAACCGGCTTCTCGCGTTGAAACCTTTTCAGCCTGATTTTCCAGAAGAAAATTTTAAGAATTATGTCTTGAGTGTGGGGCGAAGCAATGACTCCGACTTTGATTATGCGAAACAGGTATACGAACCAGAGTTGCCCGCGTTGCCCTTTTATGGTTGATCTTAAATTGAGATCGAACCTGAGCGGATGAAAGAGAAATAATAGAAAAAGAATCAAAGCAACAACTGTAGCAGCTATAAAAAGCCACTTGGTAATAAGCCAGATTGTTGCAAGAATAGTCATAAATCAGGGGGTAAGAATATTTAATTTCTTTTTGTTTATAGTGAAGTAAAAAGTCTGCGCCGGTTTGAATACTTCGCCATCGAGCTGGTAAGGGCTGGGTTCTTCTGCTTGTATTTGAAAACTTTTAGCTTTTATGTTCTTTGCCAGGTCATCAGGAAATTGCGCTTTACGGCGAGCAAAATTAAAAAGCTTGAATAGAGTTGAAGGGTTGAGTTTGTTGGCGACAACAAGGTCTAAAATGCCGTCATTATGCATTGCTTCAGGCGCAAAAAACAGGTCGCCGCCGTATCTTCTCATATTGGCTACTATTATAAATTCAGCTTTTATTTCCTTTTGCCCGTTATCGAGGCGCAATTTAAGTATGGGAGCTTTGTAGGTCAATAATTCTTTCAAAGTGCTCAGGTGATAGGCAAGTTTGCCTGTAGTTTTCTTTAAAAACGGCGAAACCTTTGCAGCTACATGCGCATCAAAACCAATTCCCGCAACAAATAAAAACCTTCGACCATTGCAAAGACCGGTGTCAACTTTTTGAATTGCGCCGGTTAAGAGGTTTTTGGCAGCCTCGTTGATATCGAGGGGAATGCCGAGTTCACGTGCTATTACATTGGCAGTGCCTGCAGGTATAATGCCCAGAGTACTGTTTTCGTCCATTTCTTGAATAACAGAGTTTATTGTGCCGTCTCCACCGTAGGCAGCAATTATATTGCCGGGGTTTGCGCTCAGCTCTTTTGCCTTTTGCCTGGCGTGTTCGGCGCTTTGGGTGTAAATTATTTCGGTTTCTATCTGTTTGGCAAGAATAGCCTGGGCTGCTTCGAGTTTTTTGCTGTTTTTGTTGCGTGCGTTAAGATTTGCAAATATATAAATTTTTTCAGGTTTCATTTTCTACTTTCACCAGCGGTTTATCGGGATTGCCTTCTAGTTTACAGAAACATGGTTCAGGATCATGGGGAAAAACGAGCTTTGCGTTATTCTTTATGGCATAAGCAACAAGACTTTTGCGAGCCTGAAGAGTTTCGCACGGGTAAAGATCAAAAGCTTCGCGGTTTTCAGGATTTAAATGCCAGCGGGTAGGGCATATATCGCCACAAAAAATAACTGTTTGATTTTGATCTTCTATTTTTACCATTTGATGGGCTGCCGTATGCCCACCGGTAACTTCGACAAAAATACCCGGAGCAACTTCAAAATCACCATTGATAAGATTAAGACGATTTGACTCGCTCAGGGGGAGGTAATCACTTAATGAGTAGCTCGACCTGGATATTTCGTCAGGGTTACAGGCAGCTTCCCATTCTTTTTTCTGAATTAAGAAACGGGCATTATCAAATGGAGTTATGACCTCGTCTGTTTCTGCCCTTTTTGTTGTTGCTCCGCCTGCATGGTCATAATGCAGGTGGGTAAAAATTATGTGGGTAATATCGGAAAAGCTGAGATTTAAATTCTTGAGGTTCCCGGCTATATCTGTATGTTCACTAAGCCCCATAAATTTCTTTTTTAATTTGCTTAATTTATTGCCCAATCCTGTGTCTATAAGAATAGCAAGTTGCTGGCTTCTTATAAGCAGCTGGTTAAGGCCGATTAAAATTCGATTGTTCTGGTCGGGCTCGACATACTGTTCCCACTCAGAGCGAGGCAGTCCGCTGAAAGTCACGCCGCCGTCCACTTTCAATTTTCCCTCATGTAAAATATCAATTTTATATTTATTTGAACTCATTCGATTTCCCTGGTTTCTGTGCTTATACTTCCGCTAACCATAGGCTCAGTTGCAACTGGTGCTGAGCCAACCGGCTCACTTGCATTGGCAGATTCTATATCTGTTGTATAAAGATTTTCTCCGGTTTCTTCAAATCTGAAGGTAACATTTAACGGGCCAATTGCATAAGTGTCTTCGGGAACTACCGCAATTAAAATTATAGGGCGGTTAAGGCTTTTAATGCGATTGACCATGTCGTAAAAAGAAATCATCGATTCTGAAGAAAGGTCACCAAACCTTTTAGTTAGTGGGTTGGCAATCATACCCAATTTGGTTACTTCGAGATTTATTTCATCCATAAAGCCTTTAAGGGTCCGGGCAATAAGGCTGCGGTTCAATCTACCATCGATCTCTATTGAGGCAATTTCCTGATTTTTTCTAAATATAAGATTGTTTGGCAAAATTAAAAATCTGACATCACCCAGGGTTTCACCCGCATTTACATTTTCTGCGGCTACTGCGCCTACCACCAGGTCTTGAGTTGAACTGGCTATGTAGCCGGCCATGCGCGCCAGTTGCTTGCGATTTTCGGTAAAAAAGTCTATTTCGTCTTGAACTACAACCCCTCCTGATCTTGCTCTGTCTGAAAGATTGATAATAAGATCTGTCAGCTCTTTCATGACTTCTTTTTCAGGGGTTTGAGATTCTATAACAGTGGCGGCCAGGGGTTCGTCTTTGCGAAATACCACACTTTCGGTTTCTTTTATTCGAACGACTGTCTGCAGCCTTTCTATATCATTGGCCAGCTTTTGTATCTCGCTTTCGAGAGCAATTTTTTCTTTTTGTAAAACACCGGTTTCTGTTTCCAGGTCTTGTTTCTCTTTTTTTAACTGCTCAACCGAAAAAAGAGCTATTTTTACGTCTTCTGAAAGAATCGAAGCTACCGAAAGGGTAAATACCGTAATTAAAATACCGGTCGAGATTGCTACAACCAGAGCTGTAGACCTGGGTCTGAGTCCGAAAACCGTAAGGCGCCGTTTGCCTACATAGGTGCCGAGCATGTCGCCTATGTAGGCAATAATGCCACTTACCACCATTAAAACAATTACATAGCTCATTAACTTAGTTTCTCAATCTGTTCGAGTCTGAAGCGTTCGCCAAGATAGAACTTTCGGGCCGTTTCGCTTTCGGCTACTTCCTGGGCCGTGCCAGAAACCAGAATCTTGCCAAGGTTCATTATATATGCTCTGTCCACTATGGCAAGGGTTTCACGAACATTGTGATCGGTAATCAACAGTCCCAGTCCTTTTTTTTGCAGGGTTAAAACAATTGATTGTATGTCTTGGACCGCAATTGGATCAACTCCGGCAAAAGGTTCGTCGAGTAAAATAAAACTGGGCTCTGCTGCAAGGGCGCGGGCGATTTCGACTCTGCGTCGCTCGCCGCCTGAGAGAGAAAACCCTTTGCTGTCTGAAATTCTGCCAATGTCAAGATCGTTTAAAAGTCGGTCGAGCCTTTCATGTTTTTCGTCTTCAGGAATATCCAGGCCTTCGAGTATCAGCCAGATATTGTCGCGAACCGAAAGCTTGCGAAAAACACTTGCTTCCTGAGGAAGGTAACCTACACCCATTCGAGCTCGTTGATACATAGCTTTATGGGTTATTTTATGATGGTTAAACTTAACTACACCTTCATCCGGTTTTACAAGCCCCACAACCATATAAAAGGTCGTTGTTTTTCCGGCACCATTGGGGCCTAAAAGACCTACTATTTCGCCTTTTTTAATATTTAGCGACACATGATCAACCACGGTTCGCTTTTTATAGCTTTTACAAACCGATTGAACCGTAATTTCATCGAGTATTTCGTTTTCAATTTTTTCTTCGCCGGTTTGTTCTTTTGTATCATTCATTTTAAAATCCTGTTTAATCTTCTGCGGTTGCTTCAATTGCCGAACCTTCGGCGGGAATTTCCGTATATTCTCCGGCTGGTAGTCCTTCGGGAACTTCTTCTATCGTAGTTGAAGGCTCATCACTGACTTCATCCTTTTTAGATTTTTTCTTTTTCTTCTTCCTGCGTTTTTTCTTGTCGTCATCGTCATCTTTTTTGGATCCGCCACTCGATGGGTATACGGTTGCGTGCACATCACCGACTGCTATTGTTCGATCTTCTTCGGGATAATATATAATTTTGTTGGCGTAAAGTTCGGATACTTGCTCAGATTGAGACTTTTGATCGGTCGTGGTTTGATAAGCATGTGCGTGACCGACAATAATCATGCGGTTTTCGCGGTTGAGGTAAATGGTTTTGTCGCCAGTAGCACGAAGAGTTTCGGTTACGATTTCTACGTTGTTTCTTGCAATAGCCTTGTCTTCTTTTGAAAAGAGTTCGAGGGTTTCGCACTTTATATCCGAAACGGGGTTCTTTTCGTTTTCTTTAGCTTCTTCTTCAGTTTCGCCTTCACGGTAGGGTACTTCTATAACATGAACATCACCCTTTGCCAGAAAACGATCTTCCTGGTTAAAACCTTCAACTTCATTGCAGGTAAGAATTACTCTGGTTTTTTTGATAGTCGGGTCGCCGTATTCGTCGGTACCTTCTCTTTCTACTATTCTTACCAGGCGGGGGTTTCCCCGGGCAAGAATACGGTCTTCTTCAACATAGGCTTCAAGGTAATCTGAGGTCAGCACCGAACCGGGTTGAACCACTTTGACATTGTCTATAGCCTTTACAATTTCCAGGTCACGATCGTAAATTCCCCGGTCTGCAGTAAGTACTGAATCTTTTTGAACAGCCTTCAAACCACCTCTGGCAACATATACATTATTATGAAATGTCATGAGATTACTTGTGATTTCCATGTCGCCAGCTGTTATAGATGTCTGGGCATGAACTGAAGCGATTGTTATACAAAAAATTGCCAATAATAAAATCAAGTTGAATCTTTTATTGTTTTTCATTGATTTTTTCCTGAGTATTTAAATTTTCTGAAATGCTACCGATTTTTTCGCTTTCGCTGCTGTTGTTTTTTATTTGCGATATCTTTAAAAGTTCGTCAGCCGAAGGTGCCTCGGGCATTTTTGTTTCAATATTTGATTCTGCAATGTCTTTGCTTTTAGAGGCATTATCGTTCCATATTCGAATTTTAACATTCTGATTTATGTGGGCTTCTTTGCTTTCGGTCTTATATCTTAGACCGACGCCGGTAATTACTGCATTGTCTTTCCAGATTTTAACCGGTTTTTGCGTGTAAAGTTCCTTGCGGCTGAAATAATAGCGCAACTCTTCGGTTTTGAGCTTGTCTTCGTCGGTTGTCCAGGCTCTAATGTTGCCCCAGAATTTGATTTCAAACGGGTTTTTAAGGGCTTTTTCTGAAAGCAGAGTTCCGGTAAAAGAAGCATTTTCTTTTTTAAAGAAATAAGCTTTTACGGTTGAAGCGTTCATATTGTTTTGATTTTCATCCATATTCACAGTTTCTGCAAAAATTTTTGCCTGTTCAAAACCGTTGTCTACCTGGCTGAAGTTAACATTGGTAAGGTTCATTCTATGCTTTAAATAGCTTTTTGCAATTTTTTTCTGGAGGGAATCGTCCCATAGAATAAAGCTAACAAAGGCAACAAGAAGAAAACCCCATAGCCAGAAACTGGTCAGCATATTTTTCATGAGCTTCTCCCCAGGTCGGCATGCTGGTAGCGCTCATGAAACCAGCACCATTGCTCGGGTTGTCGTCGAAATGCATTTTCGTATCGTTCCACGTAGGCGCGAACTTTTTCTGGCATGGTCATACTTTTTTTGAAATCAACCGGCTCTTCAAATTCGACTATATGTGAGCCGTCGGGCTCTCTGTAGGCGAAAGCTGGAATAAGCGGAACCTTACCTCTTTGGGCTAGAATTACCGGAGCATTATAAAAAGAGGCGGTTCGCGAAAAGAACTTAACCTGGTAGCCCCATTCGCGTGCATTGAGATCAGACAACAGGCCAACCACCCTTTTCTTTTTAATCAATTTTAAAGATTCAATTATGTTATTACCCTTGATTACTTTTTCTCCGCGCTTTTCTCGAAAGCTGTTTATAAGTTGTGTCATCTGGTTAACAGCCTGGGGTCTGGCTACCACATGCAGTGGATACCCCAGTGAGGTAAGCTCATAACCTATTATTTCCCAGTTGCCAAAATGGGCTGTAAGTATAATAAAGCTGCCATACTGTTTTTTTGCCCGTTCAAGATATTCTTTGCCCTTAATTTTTACAAAATCAGGATTAAGCTCTTTGAGTTTATCATAAAAGAATACTTCCAGTATGGTTGTAACCTGATTTTTTATCATTCCCTGTAGAATTTTGTTTTTATTTTCAGAGAATTCTTCGGGCAGAAGTCTTTCGGCTTTTTTTATCTCTTTTTTGAAGATCAGGGGAAAAACCTTTAAAAGCAGACGCTGCAGCTTGGGCAACTTACGGGCAGGCAGCTTTATGATATTATTGATCAGCCAGACAAGAAAATAATATCTTATGGTTCTTTTAAATTTTTTGAAACGATCTTTCAGAGTCATTTGTCATCTAAAAATCCGGCAATCAGTTTTTCCATCATATTTTTATGCTCGAGCAGAATGTCGACAGTTTCTCTTATTACACCATGCCCGCCTGATGAATTGAGAACGAAATCCGCATAGGGTCTTATAGATGGATGATGGTTTGCCGGAACGAAGAACAGGCCAACCCGGGTGCCTACCGGCAGGTCATTAACGTCGTCGCCTATGTAGGCAACTTGTTCGGCTTTAAGCTGTCTTTCTGTGAGGATTTTTTCCAGAGTTCTGCCCTTTTTGGCAATGCCCTGATGAAGCTCGTCGAATTTAAGTTCTTCTGCTCTTTTTATTAAAGCGTCAGAGGATCGGCCGGTTATGGCTCCGGCTTTGAATCCGGCGCTTTTCCACATCTTGAGAGCCATTCCGTCAGTAGTTGAGAAGCATTTTGCTTCAAAACCATTGCTGCCGAGAATTATTCTTCCGTCAGTAAGCACTCCGTCGCAATCGAAAAGTAGCAGTTCAATCTGTTGGCAGGCCTGCTTAAAAGCTTTTGGTGTTTTTTTGTCAGGTTTCATTGTCGGGCATGACCTTTCATTTTTCTTTGTTGTTAAATCGCTGTTTATCTCTCTATGAATGAGTAACAGGTATACCATGTTATCAATTGCTTGTAAATCCTGTTAAAGCAATTGCAGGGCAAAATCGCAAAAACATAAGCCGCAGAAAAATATTTCGGTATCGCAATCGGAAGCGGTGCGTCAGATTAAACCTGGCGCACCGGAGACACAAAAACAATTATCGCAGATATCTTACCCAACTTTATGAAACTTTTTAATTTAATTTTATGCGTTTGCTTCACGCTTGATCATAAGAGTGGCTATAATTCCGGAAATGAAGCCGGCTGCAGCGGTCAGAAAAAGTAAGACGAACCCTGGCAATTCTCCTGTCAGCCAGAGAAAATTAACTTCCCAGGTTACTTGATTCTGGAGCACAACTGCCACTAGAGCGCCGACTAGAATCACAAGCAGCACTATCTTGATTGTTTTCATATTCTCTCAACTCCCTGTTGATTTAATTTTGTTCCAAATACCTTTTTGGCTTTCAATCTAAATTTGTCGACGTAGTAGTTCCCTCAAGGTGAAGTGACTTGCCGGGCCGATAAACTCTTACAATGAAAGCCAGGGTAGGTTTTTTAATGAACGCCTCGGTTATTTGGATTACATCTTATTGTTAGGCTGCAGATGTAGCCCAATTCCTATTTACCCGCAAGGGATCCACTCGTTATTATTTTCTTATCCCAAATTTAAGCTTTTTTAACATTATTTCAAGGTCTTTTTTGGTAACAGGTATAGCTGGCAATAACTCATTATTAAAAAAAAGGTTGTCTTGCACGAAAAGAAGAAGGGTGGTATCTTTCCTTTGTAAACCAAGTTACTACCAGTGGTGGCTTGCAGGCGAAATGGAGCTGCTCTGTGAAAATGTCTCGAACCAAAGACAGTCGTGGGGATCGAATACGGGTGCATGCCCTGCCAGGGAACCACACCGAAGAACTCGGTCGGGTGAACAAGAACATCATCGACCGGCTAAGGAGTCTATAATAAATAATGGCACTACCAAAAATTGGTTATGATATCGGTAAAGAAAGTTTGCGTAACAATTGTTTCTGTTTTCTTCAGGATCACGTCGATAAGCATCCTGACAGACTTTGCATGAAGTGGGTCAACACGAAGAATAAGATATTTTTCGACTATAATCCGTTTGCTCGAAAGCTGAAGCATGATCCTTTTACCTATAAAGATATCTACGACATGGTTGTTCATGTTGCTGCCGGCTACAAAAAACTCGGTGTTGAAAAGGGCGATCTCGCACTTGTATATGTTCCTATGATTCCCTGGCTCTACGCTGGAATGTTCGCATTTCAGATGCTGGGAGCCAAGTGTATTTTCCTGGATTCTTTCGCACGGGCTGAACAGCTTGATTACGTTGCCGACCTATGCAAACCCAAAGTCTGGTTGTCGGGCGAGCGTGGTTTTGCTATGGGAGAAGGACAACCTGCCCTCGAAGCCATTCCGATAAAAATTAACATGGGCCC